>JACMMD010000863.1 GCA_014379235.1 Anaerolineae bacterium | reverse complement strand
GGCGATTGACAACGGCTATAATCCTGATGAGCCAGATCGTTTGGGGGTTGTCGGTTGGGTCAGTTCGCTCGATCAGTACATCCACACCACCCTTATTCATGGGCGTCCCGGCAGCGAAAATTACTGGGATAGCGAACAGGGTATGGCAGCGTGGGGACAAATCGGCGGCGGACCCCTGCGCGATGACCAATTGAAGGATCTCGGAGAGTACATCCAGAACTATGAACGGGATTGGACACTTGAAGACCTGCTCGCGGTGAACCAGTTCGGTATCGTACCGCTCAACCCTGCTGGCGTCGTTCTTGGTGAACCCTTCGTACCCGTCGGCACGAACATCAACATCGCGCTCGCGGAAATCGCGGCGGTGCCAGCCGACCCACAAACAGGGCTAACGCTTTATGCATCCTTTGGTTGTGAGGACTGCCATGGAGGCGGCGTTAGTGCGCCATTGACCGAAGGCACCGCAGCCCGTGTCGAGCAAGAACGCCTGCCGCTGCCACAGTTTGAAGGCTATACGGTTGAAGAATACCTCGTCGAGAGCATTCTCAATCCCGGCGCATTCACTGCCCCCGGCTACCAAAGCGGACTCATGCCTGCGAACTTTGGCGAACGACTGAGCGCCGAAGACCTTGCTCATATCGTGGCCTATCTGATGAGCCAAGACGCAGAGTAGCCACCGGGCGCAAACCCGCTCAGAACTGCTTCGTGTACGAACAATTGGTAGGGGCGACGCAATGCGTCGCCCTTATTGCTTCATAAGCGATGAACAGGGCTTTGCTATCGGCCAACACGCGTTAAAATACGCCTGATATGGTTGGGGCGCAATTTTCAAGAGGAGTTCCTTATGACATTGAAATGGAAGAACGTTTTCGCGCTGCTGTTGATCTGCGCGGTACTGGCGATCAATGTGAGCGTGATGTTCGCGCAAGACGAAGCGACTGAAGAAGCCGCAGCAGCCGAAGAAGGTGACGTGCTTGGCGGCATTGCCACCGAAGAAGCCGTCGTCGTTGATGAAGCATCCGATGAAGTCGTTGTTGAAGATGGCGCGGATACGGTTGGCGCAGAGCCGGGTACGATAGATGTTGAAGCAGCATCAACCGAGGCCGCGCCGGAAACACCGCAGGGTATTGGTACGCTGTTTTTACTGCTCGGTATCGGCGCGGTTCTGTTAGTGGGCGGCGCGATGATTGCACGGGACAGCTTTAAGTCCGATCCAGATGCCGACGCTTAAAAGCGTTTGATAAGCATTTCCTGAGCGCGCATTTTTTCGCGTATCGTGACAAACGTCACAATGCTATAATACATAAGGGGCGGGTGATCTCGCCCCAATGAAACTAAAAACCAGCGTATCGGCGTATTACTGGCAGCAGGCACTTACCGATCAACGACGGTGATTGCAAGAATAGAATTTATATTCAGGTTAAGACAGCCCAATAATGAAAATGACCAACATCCCCTTTGGCACTACTGACTGGAACAGCGTTGAAGTCACCGAGCATATGGGGACTCAGGGTAAAGCCATCTGGCGGACACAACACTTTGATGATATTCGCGTTCGCATGGTGGAATATACACCCGGCTACGTCGCCGATCACTGGTGTGAAAAAGGGCATATCCTGTTCTGTCTAGAAGGTCGTCTCGAAACAGAATTAACGGATGGTCGTAAGTTCGTTCTCACTCCGGGCACCAGCTATCAGGTTGCTGACCACGCCGAAGCCCATCGTTCGTCTACCGATGTCGGCGCAAAACTGTTCATTGTGGACTGAGCCGGAATAAACTAGAAGTACGCTCAACTTATGATGTCGATTGAGTGATGCGGAGATTTTATGGCACAAGCAGCATGGGAAAAAGCGGATGTCGGCGCAGCAGCACAGGGCGCGCAAGCGCGTTTACTCGCTTCGAAGCGCGGCGGACGCTGGAAATTTCTGGTCGGCGGACTGCTGATTCTCGGCGCGGTAGCCTATCTCATTGTCTCCGGCACGGCGCTAGGGTCGCGCTTCTTCATCACTGTTGATGAAGTGGTGAACGACCCCGCATATGTGGGCGAAACCGTGCGCGTTTCCGGCGCGGTCTTGGGCGACACTATCACTTACGACACCGAAACGCTGACCATCGAGTTCACCGTCGCCAATATCCCTGAGAATTATGACAATCTGGCGGAAGCGCTGCACATCGCGGTAACAGACCCCAATGTCACGCTCATGCGCGTTCGCGTCGAAAACACCGCCATGCCCGACCTACTGCAAAACGAAGCGAACGCCATCCTTACCGGACGGCTGGATGAGAACGGCGTGTTCCTCGCCAACGAAGCGCTGTTCAAGTGCCCAAGCCGCTTTGAAGAGGCCGGCGTCGATCAGTCGATTGGCCGCCCTGAGTTGAACAGCAGCGTGATCGATAATGCTGGCTGAAATCGGCCTCGCGGCGACGTTTGTGGCGTTCTTCGCTGCGCTGTACGCTATCGTCACCTCAGTCTATGGGGCGCACAAACAGTCTGACCCGCTGGTCGTGAGTGCGCGCAACGCCGCTCTATTGACATTTCCCCTGCTGATCGTGGCCATCGGTACGCTGATGGCCGGCCTGCTATCGCAGCAGTACCAGATCAGCTATGTATGGTCTGTCACCAATCCCGACACGCCAACCTTCTATCGCATCACCGCCCTATGGGGTTCGCAAGAAGGCTCGCTGTTGTTCTGGTCGCTGATTATGAGCGGCTTCGCCGCGGCGGCGCTGTGGCTCAACTGGAAAAGCGAGCGCCGTTTGATGCCCTACGTGATCGCCTTCACGATGGCGACGCTGGCGTTCTTTTTGGGGCTGTCGCTGTTTCTGGAAAATCCCTTCGAGCGCTACTGGATCACTGCCAGCAATGAAGTCGTACAAACTGCGCTGATTCCGGCTGGCGCTTTGCCGCCGTCGATGCAGCGTCTTGCCGAAACGGCCAACGGTCTCAACCCCCTGCTGCGACACTTCGGCATGATTATCCACCCACCGATGTTATATTTCGGTTTCGTCGGCTTTGTCATCCCATTCGCTTTTGCCATGGCCGCGCTGGCTTCCGGCGATCTCTCGACACAGTGGATCAAGGCGACGCGCCGTTGGGCGTTGGTCGCGTGGTTGTTCCTGAGTCTCGGCTTGCTGCTCGGTGGACGTTGGGCCTATGACGTGCTCGGTTGGGGCGGCTATTGGGGTTGGGACCCGGTAGAAAACGCCGCGTTCCTACCTTGGTTGGTCGGTACAGCTTTCATCCACAGCGTGATGGTTCAAGAGAAACGCGGGATGCTCAAGCTGTGGAACATGTTCCTCGTCATCGGCACGTTTTCGGCGGTGATCTTCGGCACATTCGCCACCCGCAGCGGCCTCGTAGACAGCGTTCACAGCTTCGCACGCAGTCAAATCGGCTTTCCGATGTTCCTGTTCTGGGCGGGCATGACGCTGGTTTCAGTCGGGCTGATTTTGTGGCGACACAATCGCGGCGAACTCAAAGACGATCACGCCTTCGCCGGACTTCTCAGCCGCGAAACCATGTTTGTGCTGAATAATGTGGTTTTCATGGCGCTGGCGATTGCCATATTCTGGGGCAGCTTCGGCGCGCCCATCGTATCGGAATTGTTCTTTAGCACCGACATCACGCTCGGCGCGGAATATTTCAACAGC
>JACMMD010000862.1 GCA_014379235.1 Anaerolineae bacterium | reverse complement strand
GCGGCATCAGTGGTGTTTTGTGGAGTACCGACAAACGTCGGGACGTTCACTACACCATGCACTTTCTCGACTTCACAGGCGGCATCAAACCTTACCTGCTGAACGAGATGGACAATCATATGGGGGCAGTGACCCGTGTACAGTATGCCCCTTCCACGCGAGATTACCTCGCGGATAACCAGCACTACGCGACGAAGTGGCGAACATCGCTGCCATTTCCAGTACAAGTCGTGGCGCGGGTTGAAGTGATCGATGCGATTTCACGCGGAAAACTGACGACACAGTACCATTATCATCATGGTTATTGGGATGGAGCGGAGCGCGAATTTCGGGGCTTTGGCTGTGTCGATCAGTTAGACAGCGAAACCTTCGAGGATTACAACGGCGCGGGCTTACATCAGGATGTGGATTTCATTCCGGTCACAGATCAC
Source organism: Anaerolineae bacterium (assembly GCA_014379235.1). GTDB lineage: Bacteria > Chloroflexota > Anaerolineae > Aggregatilineales > Phototrophicaceae > JACMMD01. Next base: position 3,770 of record JACMMD010000862.1, on the reverse strand, counting down.
GCCCGATTTTCGCCGCCGATGCTGATGAGAACGTGGTTTCACCTTGGCGCGGTGGGCGACGAATTTGGCGAATGGACAGAATACACGTTCGCCAACGAGTATTGGGCGCAAGACCCACCCGTGATTGCGCGTCCGCCGGATGTTCAAGCCTTACTCGCTGGCCTGCCACGCCGATCTCGACGGGACGCGGTGCGTGTATTACAGGGGTCGGTGCTGCGTACCGAGCTTTATGTGCAGGACGGAAGCGCAGACCAATCTCGACCCTACACCATCACCGAGCAGTCGTATGGTGTTCGTGAGGAAGAACCGTTAGCTCCCAACGATCCACCACGAAAGCGGCTGTTTTTCCCCTACGCAGTCGCGCAGCGAACAACCCAATGGGAACGCGGCGATGATCCGCTGACAGCGTTCTCCTTTTCCGACGATTACGACGCTTTCGGCCAGTCGCGTGTTCAAACCGCAGCGGCGATGCCGCGCCGTGAAGACAAACGTCGTCCAATCACAGGCGTTGTCTATGGTCAGGTTGACCTCAACGAAACGCGCATTTTAGTCACGCACACCCGTACCCAATATGCCGCGCCCGACACCGATCTGTATATTCTTGATCGGGTCGCCCAAGCCTACACGTTCGAGTTGTCCGCGCCGCCGACGGTGAACGAGATCGATCCGACAAATTTGTATCAAACGCTGATTGATTATCGAGACGCAGCGCAGAGGGTTCATACACAGTTTCAGACCGCTTTTGCGAATTGGTCGGACGCACTACCGATGCCTGCTGGCATACGCCTGATGAGTCATACCATCAAACACTACGATGGCGCGGCCTATATGGGACGCAATGCAGGCGTGGTCGGGCCATACGGCGCACTGACACGCACGCAGATGCTTGTCCTAAACGCTGCCGTTCTCCAGAATTTAGACCTCGCTTTGTGGCCGTCCTATCTCGATGGTAACGCGGCGCTTCCGGCGGGTGCTCCGACAGGGTTCGCTAACAGCCTCGGCTATCAGCGTGTGGCAGACCCATCCGGCGGCTATCGCTTTTATGTCGACAGCCAGCGACAGCGCTTCGATTTTCAGCAGGCGAATGTTTCACAGCGCCGGGGTGTGATTACGGGTATTCAAGACGCGCTCCAGAACGAAGTGCGTATAGAAAGTGATGCTTATTGGCTGTTGCCGATCCGCGTCATCGATGCCCGTCAGCTAACGACGACGGCAAGTTACAATTATCGCGTATTTCAACCTCAGCAAATTACCGACCTCAACGGCCATTCAACCAATTTTCTTTACACCGCTGTCGGGTTGTTAGCGAAACAGTATCGTGTTGGTCGGGATGGCGAAGGCGGTAGCGCGCTGCGCCCAGAATCCGAGTTCATCTACAATTTCTGGCGCTATGAACAAACCCGCCAGATGCCCCAACCACAGCCTGTTTATACGCACAGCCGCCAGCGCATCTGGCACGCCAGCGACAACCAGAACGACGATCTGATCGAGACACGCGAATATTCGGATGGTTTCGGGCGCATCATCCAGCGCCGCACACAAGCAGAGGAATTAGCCTTTGGCGTGTCCGGTGATGACGTAGGTTTACCTGCGGGAGCGTGTACCGTTCCGTCAGCCGCCGTCGGGCTGCGAACTCAACAGCAGGTAGCCGTCAGCGGATGGCAAGTTTATGACAACAAAGGGCAGCCAATCGAGCAGTACGAACCCTTTTTCAGTCAGGGTTGGGATTATCAAGGCGAACAAGAAGCGAAAGGTGGGCGCTATGCCGCACTGTATTATGATCCGCGCAGCCAATTGGTGCGGATGGTCTTACCGGATGGCTCGGAGCGGCGCATCATTTACGGGATTCCGGCGGATTTAACGCAGTCGGACATCTTCGAGCCAACCGCATGGGAAATTTACGCCTACGATCCGAATGACCTCGCGCCGATTTCCACCAATGCGGCAGGCGCGGCGTTAACCGTCCGCGCACCGAACGCCCATCACTTCACCCCCGGCAGCCACATCGTCAACGCACAGGGCAGCGTCATCGTGCAGATTGACCGCATTGGCGCGAATGCCGTAGCCGAATGGTATATCACCTATTCGCGCTACGATCTGCGTGGCAATTTGATCGAAATGCTCGACAGCGCGAACCGTCCCGCATTCCAACAGACTCACGATTTGCTCAATCAAGCGCTGCAAACGCAAACGCTCGACGGCGGCTTGACCACCACCATCGTCAATGCGGTTGGCGAGCGCGCCGATTATCGTGATGCGAAAGGTAGTGCGGTTCTGCAAGAGTATGATGCGCTGATACGCCTCAAGCGAGTATGGGCGCGTAACACGGGCGGTACGGCGCTTTCGCTGCGCGAGTCGCTAACTTACGGCGATGAACTACCGAACACCGTCACGGCGCGGACGAACAATCTGTTAGGTCAGCCCTATCGACACTACGATGAAGCGGGCCTTGTGCAGTTCAATCGCTATGATTTTAAGGGCAATCTCCTTGATAAAACGCGATGGGTTATCAGCGATGCAGCAATCGCTCAAGGTTGGGCAGCGCGCTGGCATGTGCCCGGCAGCGACAGCGCGCTCGATATCAACACGCCCTACCCGACGCGAACGCGATACGATGCGCTCAACCGCGTCGTCGAGATCGTTTACCCGCCGGACGTGGACAATATCACGGTGACGCTGCGACCAACCTACAATCGGGCGGGGGCGCTGCGGCAGGTTGACTGGGTTGAGGCGGGGGCGCGTACCCCTTACATCTCGGAAATCGCCTATAACGCAAAAGGTCAGCGAGTGCTCATCGCCTATGGCAACGGCATCATGACGCGCTATCGCTATGACGCTGATACGTTCAATCTCATCCGGCTACGAACCGAGCGTTTTACGCCGCCCGCCCCCGCCAGCGATAGATGGGTTGGAACGGGTTTAGCGCTGCAAGACTTCACGTATGAATATGATCTTGTCGGCAACATCAGCCGGATCGTCGATTGCACACGCGGCTCTGGCGTCATCAACAGCCCCGAAGGGCGTAACCGCCTGACGCGAACGTTCCGCTACGATGCACTGTATCGCCTGACAGAAGCAACAGGGCGCGCTTGCCGCAATATGGGCGCGCCGCGCGCGCTCGAAGATCAGCCGCGCTGTGGCTCTAACCCCGCTTCACCTAATCCGGCGAATGCCCCCACCGAGACCGAGCTTTATACCGAGTCTTATGGTTACGATCCGGTTGGTAACTTGCTGGCGTTGAATTACAACGCTGCCAGCGGCGCGTGGTCACGCCGATTTGCTCACGCGGGTCGGCCCATCGGTGCGGCGTGGGAGACTGCTGGCAGTAATCGTCTCACGACGCTGCAACAGGGCGGCCCGGAGTCCACGTACACCTATGATGCTTCCGGCAACTTACAGGATATGGGCACAGCACGGCATTTGACGTGGAACTACGCCAATCAGATGATCCGCTATGTTGACCAACCAGCAGGCGCGGCACAGTCATCGACGGATGCGCGCTATTTATATGGCGCTGATGGGACACGGGTCAAAAAATGGGTGCGTAAGAACGGCGCGGCCAACACCGACACCAGCACCGTCTATATCGACGGAGCATTCGAGCATCATCGCTGGCGAGTTGGCAACGCAGTGCAGCAGAACAATTATCTGCATATCATGGACGATCAACGCCGCATCGCGCTGGTTCGGCGCGGAAACGCCCGTTACGCCAACAACGCCGGGACTGCGGTGCAGTACCATCTGGGCGACCACCTCGACAGCAGCAGCAT
>JACMMD010000861.1 GCA_014379235.1 Anaerolineae bacterium | reverse complement strand
TGAAATAACGATTGTGTGAATTCACTCGTGTATCCTCCGTTTGTGAATCTCCAACGGGCTTATATTACCATCCGTGTGAAGGAGTTTTGATAGAATCGGCGTGTCGCACAGAAATTCTAATAAAATGTTTATGCACTAGCGACGTAGGGGAAAGGCGCACCTTGCCCCTACAGAAGTAACGGGCATCCTATGCAGGCTTGTGTTATATTTGTGTTTGTGCCGACGAGGAGTGGATGATGGTCGAATCTCGGATACAAAGCGCGATGGAACGTCTCTACGAGGATATGTCCCTGCGCGACGAACTGACAGACGACGAAGCCAACGCCCTGCTCAAATGGGGCGAGGAAGAAATCACGCGGCTGGCATCCGACAGCGCCAACGCCGACGAGAGCGCCTTCGATAACGCGATGTCCAGTTTACGGAAGGTGCTTGGTGGGCTGAATCGCATCGTCGGGCGCGGGGCGGATATGCCCGCCGAACAGCAGGCCGCCGCCGCGCAAGATGTAGCAGCTTCCGCTCAGGCGTTAGGTTATACCGTCAGCGCGGGCGATGTAACGATGCCCATTCAAGCGCAGGCCGCAGCAGGCGGCGAACCGGATCGCATCGGCGCGATTCAAGCGCTGACGTTGCTCATCAAATCCGCCGGAGCAGCCGCACAGGCTCAAAGCGTGGCAGCATCTACTGAACTGACGCCAACATCCCCGGCGGAAGAAGTCGCGGGCTTGCTGCCAGAACATACCGAAACGGAAGCGGACGATGAACTCGGAGATCGTAAAAGCCGTTTTATGGCTAAACCAGAAGAAATGCTCTTCTTGCCTCCTGAAGAGGCTGCTGCTAGACGGCAAAAGCTCAAAGCAGAGATAGCAGTGCGGCGTGAGGAAATGCTGCAAGAAGACACCGAGAAGCGAGCCGCCGAAGCCGGAGAACAGGCGGAAAACGGTGGGGACGACCAAACGGCCAATCACAAGTAATTCATTGTAGGGGCACGATGCATCGTGCCCCTACACCACTGCAATTATTTCAGGAGAACCTTTGTTGACCACGCAACCCAAGCAATCAAATTTTCTTTACCGTTTAATGATCGCTGCGCTGTTAATCGCGGGTGCGATGTCTGCCTGCGAACCTGTTCCGGGTGGCCCATCAGCGCCAGCCACGGTGCGCCCCGCAACGGCTGTTCCGGCGACCACTCGACCCGGTACACCTGTGGCCAACGCGCCAGCGGTAACGAATATTCCGGTGGGGCAGGGCTTCGGCGCGTCAAAGGGCTTCTGGCAGGTGTATTTCACCGCACCAACGGGCAGTCGAAACGCATCAACCTACGTCGGTGGCATTGACGAAATTTTAGGGCAGGCCATCGGCGGCGCACAGCGCACCGTTGACTTCGCGGCCTTCGAGTTCAACAGTCCGGCGCTGACGCAGGCGGTTGTCGCGGCGGCACAGCGCGGCGTGACTATTCGTATGGTCACCGACGACGAACACGGACTTGAAGACAGCGACAGCACCATCAATCAGCTAACGGCGATGGGTGTGCAGGTTGTTGATGACAGCCGCAGCGCGTTGATGCACGACAAGTTCATGATTATCGACGGCACAACGGTCTGGACAGGCTCGTGGAACTACAGCATCAACGACACCTATCGCAATAATAACCACGCGATTTCGCTGCGGATTCAGCGTGCCGTGCAGGCGTATCAGGCTGAGTTTGACGAGATGTTCATACGCGGCGAGTTCGGCGGTAGATCAACGCCCAATGACCCGCCGATCACGTTTACGCAGGATGGCATCCCGGTGCAGATTTACTTCGCGCCGGAAGAAGGTGCCGTGCCGGCCATCATCGACACCATACGCGGCGCCAACAGCTCGATACGCTTTATGGCGTTCTCTTTCACGCTGGATGAAGTCGCTCAAGCGATTCAACAAGAAGCGGCATCCGGTGTGCAAGTGCAGGGTATTTTCGAGACGACAGGCAGTAACACCGAGTTCAGCGAACTGAGACCGTTGTTCTGCGCGGGGCTGCAAGTGCGGCGCGATGGCAACCCGTTCGTGCTGCATCACAAAGTGTTTATCATTGATGATGAGCGCGTGGTGTTAGGCTCGTTCAATTTTTCCGCCAGCGCCCGCGATTCCAACGACGAGAACCTGCTGATTATCCGCGATCCGGCTTTGGCCGCACAATTCATCGCGGAGTTTAACCGTCGTTGGGCAGAGGCGCGTACACCAACGGACATCACCTGTTCGTAAAACAGATGTGCTATAATTACAATACAAAAAGCCTAACACAGGGACATGAACAGTAATGAGATACAGAGAAATCAAAAAAGAATTTTCTCTATGTCTTTGTGCCCTCTAAGACTCTGGGTTAAGTTTTTATTCGTCGCATGAAATTTGAGGGCGATTTAGGAAAGAAGGATTAAATGCCATTTATCGAAGCGCCGACAACGTTTTATCTAGGTAAGCGCTACGACCCGGAAAGCCACCGCCTGACCGACGACGTGGTGTACTACGACTCGCGTGACTTGACGACCCATGCCGTTGTGGTCGGCATGACGGGCAGCGGCAAAACCGGCCTGTGCATCACGCTGCTTGAAGAAGCCATCCTCGATAACATCCCGGCCATCGTGATCGACCCTAAAGGCGACATCACCAATCTGCTATTGAGCTTCCCCGATTTGCGCCCGGAAGATTTTCAGCAGTGGGTGAATGTGGACGATGCCCGCCGTGCTGGTTTAGATGTCCCGGCTTATGCGGCTGATGTCGCGCAGACGTGGCGCACGGGTTTGCAAAATTGGGGCATTGTGCCAGACCGTTTACGCTGGCTGTCCCGTGCGGCGAAGTACAGTATCTTCACCCCCGGCTCGGACTCCGGCCTGCCAATCAGCATTCTGGCATCGCTGCGCTCCCCGCGTGAAGGTTGGGTCGGCAACGAAGAGGCCAACCGCGAGAAGATCAACGGCGTTGTCACGGCGCTGTTGGCGCTTATCGGCAAGAATGTCGAGCCTGTCAAAGACCGCGAACACGTCATCGTCGCTAATATCTTCGAGTATGCATGGCAGCGCGGCATCGACCTCACGCTGCAAGACATCATCTTGCAAGTGCAGAAGCCGCCGTTCGATAAGCTCGGTGTGTTCCCGATTGACGAGTACATGCCGGAGAAGGCGCGCTTTAAGCTGGCGATGGAGTTGAACAGCATCATCGCCGCTCCCTCGTTCCAATCATGGCTGCAAGGTGAGCCGATGGACATTCCGAACCTGCTCTATCAACCCGATGGGCGCGCTCGTGTGTCAATCTTCTACATCGCGCACCTGTCCGAGGCGGAACGGCTGTTTATTATCACGCTGCTGCTGGAAAATATGCTCGGCTGGATGCGGACGTTGAGTGGCACGACCAGCTTGCGTGCGCTGTTGTACATCGACGAGATGTTCGGTTACTTCCCTCCCTATCCCAAGAACCCGCCGACGAAACTACCGCTCATGCGGCTGCTTAAACAGGCTCGTGCTTTCGGTGTGGGGTTGATTCTGGCGACACAGAACCCCGGCGACCTTGACTACAAGGGTCTCAGCAACGCGGGAACGTGGTTCATTGGGCGCTTGCAATCGGAACAAGACCGTGCGCGGGTGATGACCGGGCTGGAATCTCTGGTCAGCGCGGACAACAACCTCAACCTGAAACAGGTCGAACGGCTGATCGCTGATATTGAGCCGCGTGTGTTCCTGATGAACAATATTCACGATCAAGGTGGACCGATTCTGGTGCATTCGCGTTGGGCCATGAGCTACCTGCGCGGGCCGCTCACGCGCCAGCAGGTGCAAATCTTGATGCAGGCGCAGCGTCAGCAGATGCTTGGGGGCACAAATCCGGCATTGGCGCAGGCCAGTGTCGGCGCTGGGGGTTATGCGTCTCAGCCGATGGTGTCGCCGCAGCAGAGCCTATTCGCACCACAAGCCGCGCCGCAGATGATGCCGCCCGCGCTGCCGGAGATGCCCACTCAGCCGCCTAATTTGCCCGAACAACCGAAGTTCGGCGGTTATGCCGCGCAAAACGCGATGTATACGCCGCAAATCGCGCCACCGCCGCCGCAGTTTCTACCGATGGAGACGGTCAGCCCGGCCTATCAACAGAACTACAGCGGTGTCACGATGTCGCCCAGTCAGGTGAACTACAACCGCCCGATGGACTCGCAGGCGACTCGCGCTGGTTTGCAACCGCCAGCAGGATACAGCACGAATCAGCCGCCTGTGCAGTCGGCTATCACACAATATTTCATCCCCAACAGCATCAGCAGCCAGCAAGCGATTGATGATTGGGAACGGCGCACGAATTTCAGCGCGCAAAGTCTCGGCGGGATAGCGATGATCTACAAGCCTGTGCTGCTGGCGCAAGCGGCGGTGCGTTACGCTGACCGCAAAACCAACACCTTCACGGCGCGCAGCTATGCCTTCCGCGTGCCCGGCCTTGAGCGCAACGGTATCGTTCACTGGCAGGAGTTCGAGGCTGCGGCCATTGATGCCAAGCGCGTTTCCGGTGAGCCGTTCACACAGGCGCTGTATGGCGACCTTACACCGGGACTATCCGATGCACGGCGGCTGACTCAGCTACAGCGCGAGTTGATTGACCTGCTGTACAACACGGCGCGCCTGAACATTCCTTATAATCCGTCGCTTGGCATTTATGCCAATCCCGACGGCAATTATGCGGAGTTCAAAGCCAGCGCGACGCAGGCCGCCCGCGAGAAGCGCGACGGGGAAATCGATAAGGTGACCGCGCAGTACGAGCGCGCCATGGATAAGCTGGAAGATAAGCTGCGCCGTAAGCTGCGTGAGATGGAATCCGAAGAGAAAGAACTGGCAGACCGCAAGCGTGAAGAACTATTCACAACAGGCGAAGCGATCCTGAGCCTGCTCAAAGGTCAAACGGCGTATACGCTCTCCCGTGCGACCCGCGCCGGACGCTTCCGCCGCCAGACCAAAGAAGACCTGAGCGAAAGCGAAGCCGTGATCGCCGAACTACAAGACGAGCAGCAAAAGCTTGCAGAGGAATTTGAGCTGGCGCTGCGTGCCGTCAATGATAAGTGGGCCAAAGTGGCCGCCGAATCGTCCGAGCAAACGGTCACGCCCTTCAAGAAAGATATTCAGGTCGAGATGTTCGGCATCGGCTGGATACCGTTCTGGTATGCGGAGATCAACGGTCAAACGTTGATGCTGCCCGCCGAGTCGTAAGCTGTATCTACTGTAGGGGCGCTTCGCGAAGCGCCCCTACACAATCACTCCCGTTAACTGTGATCGTTGCTGGTCATGACTGCTCCAACGCCTGATTGATCTCGATCAACGTTCCGGCGGGGTCGCGGAAATGCGCCGTGCGGATTCCCCACGCGGGCCGATCTGTTGGCCCTGCTGCCACTTCCGCGCCGCGTTTCGTCAGTTCCGCGAAAGCCTCATCCACACTTTCGACCTCGAAGATCAGCGCCATGTGATCCTGACTATCAACCGCGAAGGGCTTATCCGTCGTGCCAAGCGCTTGAGAAACTATCTGGTAGGCGTTGATGGCGATATGTGTCGCCCCCGAATCGAACTCCGCATAGGGTTCGTCTAACTGCCCATAATTGACACGAAAACCCATCACGTCTTTATAGAAGTTATAGCAAGCGTTGAAGTCTGTTTGGTCGATCATCAGTCGGGTATAGGTAAATTTGAGCTGCATTGTTTCGACTCCTGAAGGTTGATTGATGCTGTCAGCTTATCAGGGAAAGACCGCTGTGTATTGGACAAATCAGACATATTTAGCGTTCAGCTTGTCAGCAAAAGCGATTGGACTTCTCGCGGCTAACGGCTTAGATACTCGGATGGCAGAAGTCCGGTGAACGCCTT
>JACMMD010000860.1 GCA_014379235.1 Anaerolineae bacterium | reverse complement strand
GAATTGACCGCGTTCGAGCCTGTGGAGAACGTCTCGACGGACGTGCTAAATTATGAGGTCGATGTGCCGCAGCAGCCTGCAAACCCTGTCGATCTGCCTGCTGTTCTGATCGACATCAGGGAGAACACCGAAGTGGTGACAGCCGATACAGTTGATTCCACTGTGATTGACGATGTGGTGGTCAGCGATGGCAGTGATGATGTGCGCGGCGGAACGACGATCAATAACGATGACAGCGACGGCAAGCACGAGTCGGCTGACGATAACGACAGCAGCGATACGACAGACAGTAACGACGATATTGACGCTGGGTCGGATTCGGACACAGGCGAGACAACCGATGGGAACGCTGAATACAGTGCGGTGAACTCCAACAATGACAGCGGTACGGGGATGCCTGCGGGATAAGTGCGGGTAAGGATGTCATATTAAACCAACGATGTTCCCCCTAACGTTAGAGTGTGATTTGTGTTAAGCACGTCTTAACGTGTAATACGTAATATTCGTCTATACTCATATCAATACTCGTAACGTTGCACCCCTGCATCGCTCCCCATTTTTATTGGAAAGAACACCATGCGTATCCGGCGTATCCGTTACAGCCTTTTGGCTATACCCCTCATTCTGGTCGCGTCATTATTGTTATCATATCAACAACAGGGTCAGGCGGCAGATACCGTTTTTGCCGAATGTCCGGCAATGATTCAAACGGTATTTGCGGAAATTGATCGTAATTGCTCAAGTCTAGAGCGCAACAGCGCGTGTTACGGTTTCCAGCAGGTACAGGCGGCCTTCAACGAGGAAATGCCGGACGATTACTTCACGCATCCCGCCGATCTCGCGCCGCTGTCCATGATCGACACTATTCAAACCCTGCCGCTCGACCCGGTGACCAGCAATTGGGGCGTCGCGTTGATGAAGGCGCAGGCGAATTTGCCCGATACGGTTCCCGGTCAGTCGGTGGTTTTCGTGCTCATGGGTGACGTTGAAGTGGAGAATCGGGTAGCCCCTGAGAATCTCTGGCGGCCAACGAACCCTGTGTCAATGACGGCGCTGGCGAATGCTAATGTCCGCAGTGGCCCTGGCACGACATGGAACGTTATCGGCGGCTTGGATGCTGGAACAGAACTCGAAGCTGACGCCACTAGCCCGAATGGTAGCTGGCTGCGTATCACCTATGAAAATCAGGCAGCATGGGTCAGCCGTGACCTATTTGACGTGGACGGTACTGCCAGCGATTTACCAGTTGCAGACGAGTCCACGCGGACGCCGATGCAAATGTTTTACTTCCGCACGGGCTTTGGCGAACTTGCCTGTTCGGGAGCGCCCAATCAGTTGATCGTTCAAGGGCCGGAACATGTCACCATCAATTTGACCGTCAACGGCGCGGAGATGAGCATCGGCTCGACCATATCTTTCCGTCAGATTGATGCGGATACCGTGCAGCTTTCTGTGATAGAAGGCGCGGCCTATTTGAACAGCGGGCGTGATCGGGTGGTTGTTCCGGCAGGCTTCACGGTGATTGCGCCGCTTGATCCGGCTGACAATACGATTGTCGGCGCATGGACGGAGTTTCGCGCCCTGACACCGGACGAACTCACCGCCATGCTGCCCGTCGAAACGCTGCCGCGAACGCTGCTCAATTACCCGATTGTCGTGCCCACGCAGGATGATATTCAAGCGGCGCTGAATACGCTACCATCTCGCGGCGGCAGCAACACTGTATGGGTTGTGGACGATAATGGCAATATAGTTAGTGTTGGCGGCAGCTCTAATTCTGGCGGCGGCAGTAACAGCGGCGACGACGACGATGATAACGACGATGACGATGACAGCAGCAGCGGTAACGGCGGCGGCAATGGTAACAGCGGAAATGGCGGCGGCAACGGCGGCGATGACGACGACGAAAGTTCTGGTTCTGGCTCTGGCTCACACTAACAATCGGGAGCGATGAATTTGTCGCTCTCGCTGAACCCGCGCCGCATAGCGATAGTTTTAAGTGTTATCGCAATCTATCTTGGCTCACACAGCATCGTCGGCAAATATGTCGAGGATGCTGTTGCCTTGAATCGCGGCGAAACACCGTCTTACGCGCTGGAAACAATGGTGCGCGTGTTCAACATCAACCGCGAATCCAGTGTGCCGACGTGGTTTTCGTCGTCGATTTTATTGGCGGCGGCGGCACTGCTGGTGGTGATCGCCCGTTTCCACAGCCAGAGGCAAGCACCCTATGTTCGTCACTGGTGGGGGTTGGTGCTGATCTTCCTGTACTTCTCCCTTGATGAATCAGCGGTTCTGCACGAAAAGCTGACAGAGCCGCTGCAAGATGCGCTGCAACCACAGGGCGCGCTGTACTTCGCGTGGATTATCGTGGGCATCGCCTTTGTGCTGGTGTTCGCGCTGGCATATGTGCGCTTCTGGCTGCGATTACCAGCAGGTATACGCTGGCGATTTCTATTTGCCGCCGCGTTGTATATCGGTGGCGCGGTAGTCATCGAGGGCGTTGGCGCGAACCGTTGGTATGAGGATGACGGCACGAGCCTGATCTATTCGACCATCGGCACGCTGGAAGAAATCTTTGAGATGCTTGGCGTGATCGCTTTCATTTATGCGCTGCTGATTTACATCCGTGACACTGTAGGAGAAGTCCGTATCAGTGTTGAGAACCCCGCCGCACTAGACATCCAGCAGCAGCTTGACGTTGAGCGTCCACGCGAGATACAGCGCCGCGAAGAATGATTTCATATCGCTGATGGTGCGATCATCGTGTTCTTCGGGACGCATCAGAAATGGATGCTTGACGAAGGCGTTCGGGCCGGGCGGCGTCAGTTTCATGATGGCTTCGGCGTTGAGATCGCCGGAAGTCGCGCCGAAGAACAGCAGCAAAATCCCCGCGTGAGTCGGCTGAATATCCCCCAACAGGAACAGCATTTCAAACACTTGATCGGACGTGATAGCGAACTCGCCTAAACGCCGCGACATCAAACCGCCCTGCTCAAAATACGCGCCGCCAGCTTGACGCAGTGGCAGCACAGTTGAGCCGTCGTACTGAAACTCTTCGATACCCTGCTTGAGCAGCAGCCATATGAGCGCTTCATCAGGGGTAGGCAGCAGATTCAACAGCCACGCCTCGCCCATTGCCGACAGTGGGTACTGAATAAAGCCGATGCAGCCAAAGGGTGTGCCCGTGCGATTCGCGGGGCAGCTCTCGCAGTGATGGGCTAACGGGTCGAGTTCGGCGGCGTTATCCAACAAATCCTGAACGACGATGACCTGTGTTTCTTCGTCGCCGGAGTCGTCAGGTGTACTGCGCGTGAACTCGAAGCCCATTTCGCTCGGCGGACGATTGTCGCCGTTCTGCCGGAACAGTTTAATTACGGCGTTCGCACGTTCATGCTCTTTCAGCCGTTCGAGAATCCCCGCTGTGCCGAACGTTTCTTTGGGGATGCACTGCCAGTCGATTACATAGTCTATTGCCATAGGTTTACCATAAGCCTGCATTGATAATACGAGTGCGGAGCAAAAGACGCTCCTCCTTATTCATCTCCAATATCCTAACTGTAACTCGTCCAATCGGTGTTTTTCCGAAGATGATGGCGGTTTCAAAGTCCATCTCGAAATGTACATCCCAATCGCTGTGGCGGGGATTAAAGAATGGGGCAAGCAACTCGTCATCATATGCTGCTAAATCACTACCTTTGGAGTTATTACACCAAAAACACGCTAATGCGAGATTATCGAGCGTCGATGCCCCATCATGCTTTTGAGAGATAATGTGATCGACTTGATGTTCAACGAGGTCGATACCATCCCTTATACCGCAATATTCACAGCGATAATTTGCTCTTCGATATACTTCCTCTCGAATAGCAGACGGGACTCGTGTCACAATTAGCTCATCTTCTCAAGTGCTCTGGCTTTCAGCACCGACACCAAAAGCGTCAAATCCATCAGTGCTTTAAGTTCTACTGCCTCTTTGTCGGTCAATTTTCCCGCATTGTTTTGGTCTGTTAGATAAGCAGCACGTTCTTGTACTTTTGGCGAGGCACGAAAGGCAAGCACTTCTTCGGGGCTAACTTTCTCGATGATGAAGTCAAACAACTCGTCGTAAACTGAAACCGATACGCTGCGAACTGCTTCCATCGTCTGCTCTCCCGCTTGTTTCCCGAATTATACAACGACGTGCTAAAAATTAAGCCTGTTCACAAGCCGCTCTCATGTGAGCGCGTTATGCTGCGCGGCCTATTCATCGGACAAGTATAGAAAGCAGTTCTTATGGCGGCCAACGGCGGCACAGGCAAAAAAGTCATCATCATCGGCAGCGGCTTCGGTGGGCTGGGGGCGGCGGCACGATTGGCGGCGCGGGGTTACGACGTTGAGGTGTTCGAGCGGCGTGATAAGCTCGGCGGACGTGCTTACGTGTACGAGGTGAATGGCTTCAAATTCGACGGTGGGCCGACGGTCATCACCGCGCCGTTCATGTTCGATGACCTGTTCGCGCTGGCCGGCAAACGCCGCGAGGACTATGTGCAGTTCGTCCCCTGTAACCCGTTCTACCGCATCTTCGACCATACGGGGCGCAGCTTCGATTACAATGGCAATCCTGAGTTCACACTCAAGCAAATCGAGCGCATCAATCCGGCGGACAAAGACGGCTATCTGCGCTTCATGGGCACAACTAAGGCCATCTTTCAGAAGGGCTTTGTCGAACTGGCCGATAAGCCGTTTCTCAACGTGATGGACATGGTGAAGGTCGCGCCCGATCTCATCAAGATGCAGTCGTATCGCAGCGTTTATGGCTATGTGTCGCAGTTCATCAAGGACGAGTTTCTGCGCCAGTGTTTCTCGTTTCACCCGCTGCTGATCGGCGGCAACCCGTTCGACGCGCCTTCAATCTACGCCATGATTCACTATCTCGAACGCGAGTGGGGCATCCACTACGCGCTGGGTGGGACGGGCGCGCTGGTGGCGGCGCTCGGTAAGCTGGTGACGGAACTCGGCGGCAAGTTTCACCTGAATACTGCTGTCGATGAAATCATGGTCGATGAGGCCGCTGGCGGGCAGCGAGTAACGGGCGTTCGATTGGCGGATGGAACGATACATCAGGCCGATCATGTTGTCTCAAACGCGGACGTGGCCTTCACCTATCGCAACCTGATCGACAAGCGTTACCGCCGTAAGAACACCGACGGACGCTACCAGCGCATGAAGTACAGCATGTCGCTGTTCGTGATTTACTTCGGCACAAAGCGGCGCTATCTAACGGATACGCCGCACGCATTAGCGCATCACAACATCATCCTCGGCCCGCGCTACAAAGAACTGTTAAGCGAGATTTTCAACAAGAAACAGTTAGCTCAGGATTTCTCGCTGTATCTGCATATGCCGACGCGCACCGACCCGACTATCGCGCCTGAAGGCTGCGAGTCGTTCTACGTGCTGTCGCCTGTGCCGCATTTGGGAGCGGACATCGACTGGACGAAAGCCGCCAAGCCCTACCGCGACGTGATAATGCAGTTCCTTGAGGACAACTATCTGCCCGATTTGCAAGCCAATATTGTGGCCGAACACTACATCGACCCGCTGCACTTTCAAAACGACCTTAACAGCTATCTCGGCTCGGCGTTTTCAATACAGCCGATCCTCACACAGTCGGCATGGTTTCGCCCTCACAACCGCTCGGAAGATTTCGCCAACCTGTATTTTGTCGGCGCGGGAACACACCCCGGCGCGGGGCTTCCCGGTGTGCTGTCGTCCTCGATCATCGCAGAGAATCTCATCACGGGTGCGGACGGTGGTCAACAGTAGGGCCGCCGTCAGGTAGCCGTCAAGAACGCAGGGTCGCAGTCGTGATATTCTGAAACTGGACAACACAAAGAGATGGCAGAGAAATCCGCTCGGTAAAGCAGTATTCCCCTCCACACTGCCGAGCCAAACGGATAACCCCCTGCCATTTTTTGTTGTCTACCTCACACTAAACCCCCAGCTATTAGAGCATTTTCAGCGACGATAAAGTTCTACACTTAGAAATATGAACCGGACATGAAAGGTGTGAGTGATGGTTGGGACGGATATTTCTTTCGGTCCTCGTCTGTTACTGTTTGCAGTGGGGATTGTTTTGATTATCGTTATCAATGTGTGGTATTTGTCGAAGGTGCGTCAACGATTGGTAAGATGGGCACAGAGCAGCGGCTATCAAATGCTGCGAAGCGAGTACAGAATGTTGCGACGTGGGCCATTCTTTTGGACGACTTCACGCAGTCAAGTAGTTTATTATGTCGAAATTCGTGACCGACAGGGGGCTATCCATAAAGGGTGGGTACGCTTCGGAAGTTGGTGGTTTGGCCTGTTGAGTGACCAAGTTGAAGTTAGGTGGGAAGATCAATAGCCGAAGGTGGGGTATTCTCGCTATGTTCAACGAAGTCAATAACCTGATCTATCTGCTGTTCGGTCTGCTGATCGTGGTTGCTATCAGTTTCGCGGTGTGGTCACTGGTGTGGCGTGAACAGCGCGGCGGGGAACTCATCGAGCAGTGGGCGCAGGACAATGGCTACCGCTTTGTCAGCCGGGAGCGCCCCGCTTTCAACAAAGGCCCGTTCACATGGAACTCGCGCTATCAAGAGGTGTACTACGTCATCGTTGTTGATGCGGAAGGCCAGCAGCACTCCGGTTGGGTGAAGCTCGGCGGGCAGTACAGCGGGATGCACAGCGATCAGGTTGAGGTTCGCTGGGATAAGTAATCCCCGTTCTTATCACAAAGTTCTAATTTGACATCAAAATTGTCTGAAGGAAACTTTGCTCGTTTGTACAACATGCCTATATTGAGATCGGTATTAGGTGTTTCTCACAACTAGTATCTAGCCTCTTTTGTTTTGATCGTCCGCACACATAGATATTTTCATCACTAATCACTAAAAAAACTGGGTGATATTTATGTTTTGTTTATGTGTATCTCTACCAAGCCCAAACGGTAAACTGCAAAACGTATCGCTCTTTATGAACGACGCGGGGATTTACCCGTACAGAGGGGGATGGTATGAAGAAGTTTCTGCGGATACGGCGACAGTTGATCGTCATGGCGATCTGTACGGTGATTTTAGCAGTCTTTGGCGCGCATATGGGCTTTGCCCAAGACGCTGAAGCCGTGCCGACAATGGATGATATTGTCTCGATTAGAATCGGAATCGACACCTCTTGGGTGCTGCTGACGGGTTTCCTCGTATTTTTTATGCAGCTTGGTTTCGCGGTGCTAGAAACAGGCATGATCCGCCAAACAGGAGCTGTGAACGGTTTGCTTGAAAACTTCCTCGAAGCCGGGATCGGCGCGGTGGCGTGGTGGGTTGTCGGCTTTGGCTTGGCCTTCGGCATGGATAACGGCAGCGGTTTATTTGGCACGACGCTGTTCGCGCCGGGTTTTGACACGGCAGATACGATTTACTATGGCAACATCAGCGTTCTGACGATGTTCTTCTTCCAGTTCGCGTTCGCCGCGACTGCCAGCACGATCACGACAGGTGCGATGGCTGAACGCACCGATTTTATCGGCAACGTGATCTACACCGTTATCGTCATCATCTTCATCTACCCCATCGTTGTACACTGGGTGTGGGGCGGCGGTTGGCTGTTCCAACAAGGGTTCTTCGATTTCGCGGGCAGTAACGTCGTACATACCGTCGGCGGTGTGATCGCGCTGGTTGGCGCTTGGATGCTGGGCCCCCGCAAGGGCAAAGTCTGGGGGAAGGCTATCCCGCCGCATAATCTTGGGCTGGCGCTAATCGGCACGATGATTTTGTGGTTCGGCTGGTACGGCTTCAACCCCGGCTCGACGCTGGGGGCGGTAGGTGTGACGGGTACGATTGGCATCGTGGTTCTGAACACAACGCTGGGCGCGGGTGGTGGCACAATCTCCGCGATGTTCTTCCAATACTTCCGCACCGGCAAATGGGATTTGGCGGCCACTTTGAACGGTTCGCTGGCAGGTCTGGTCGCGGTGACTGGCGGCTGTGCGTTCATTAGCCCGGTGTCTGCGATCATCATCGGTTTAGTGGGCGGTATCTTGCTGCTGCTGTGGGGCGATTTGTTGGAGAAGATCAAGGTCGATGACGCGGTAGGCGCTTCGTCGGTTCACCTTGCTTGCGGCGTGTGGGGTATCCTCGCTATCGGTCTGTTCGCAGAGCCGTCGCTGACGCCATTCGCGGCCAATGTGAAAGCTGGCTTTGGCGGCATACTTGTGGGCGGCGGCAGCATCGACATCCTCATCACGCAGTTCATTGGCTCGGCAGCGACCATCGTTTGGACGGGCGTGACCTCGTTCATCATGTTTGCCGCGCTCAAGGCGATTGGTCACCTGCGCGTCAACTCCAAGGCTGAAACGGACGGCAACTTCATCGACAACTACGAACACGGCCAGTCGGTGTGGCCGGATGTTCTGCCTCTACCGGGTGACGAACCAGTAGGTGTTCCGGTACGCAGTGGCTCTGCTGCTCCGGCGGCGGGCGACTAATCAACGCATCAGTAACCGCAATATCCTGAGCAATTTCGGTAAGGGCGTGGTGTTTATATACCACGCCCTTATTCGTTATCGTGCTATACTAATCGTAATATCGAACCTATCTTTCACCAGAAGATACAAACATGGCTGACAAAGCCGCTTATCAAAAACAAGTACAGATGCGATTGAACAGCCTGAGCGGGCAGATCAACCA
This sequence comes from Anaerolineae bacterium, assembly GCA_014379235.1. GTDB lineage: Bacteria > Chloroflexota > Anaerolineae > Aggregatilineales > Phototrophicaceae > JACMMD01. Next base: position 345 of record JACMMD010000860.1, on the reverse strand, counting down.
ATGGCGTAATATGGCTACGGGTAGACCGCAGCTTGCCGCTGACATCACCAATCTCGATAGCAAGCGCTCCGCCGCCGAGCGTCAACTAGCGGTGCTTCGCAGCGCCAGCGCGACCTCGTGGGAAGGACTGCGTGGCAGTATCGACGCGGCGCTCAATGACCTGCAAAACGCGGTCAACAGCTCCCGTCCTCGTTTTCTCTAGGCGCTATGGACGGTGCATTCGACAGCGCCCTCAGCGCGTTTATCGACGGACTCGCCCGCACGGAAGTTTCTGAGCGGACGTTTAATCAGTTCGCCTATCGAAACGACAATGTTGGCGCGGACAACGCGATTCGCCGCGAAAAT
>JACMMD010000859.1 GCA_014379235.1 Anaerolineae bacterium | reverse complement strand
AGTGCGTTCAGATCAACCGCAGGGCAGCGCGTGGCTCATCGGCGGTGAAAGCGGTGTCGGCAAGTCTCGACTGCTGGACGAACTACGAACGCTGGCGCTGGTCGATGGTGCGCTGGTGCTGCGTGGTCAAGCGGTGACCGAAGGCGGTTTGCCTTATCAAGTGTGGCGCGACCCGATGCGACGTCTGGTGATTTCTACGCCTATGACCGCGCTCGAAGCCAGCATCCTCAAAGAGATCGTGCCGGACATTAGCGATCTGCTTGGCTACGATGTACCTAACGCTGTCGCGCTTGAAGGCGCACAGCAGCAGCAGCGTTTGATTTACACCATCCTGAATATGTTCCGCAAACAGAGTCATCTGGTGGTTGTGCTGCTGGATGATCTGCAATGGGCGCTCGAGAGTATTGAAGTGCTGCGCGAGATGACCAGTATCGTTGGCCCGCTGCCTTTGCTGATCGTCGGCAGCTACCGCGACGATGAACGCCCCGAACTGCCGCAAACCCTGTCCAACGTCAATATGCACGTCTTAAAGCTCGAACGTTTGGACATGCGCGGCATCACGTCCTTGAGCGTGTCGATGCTCGGCGAAGCGGGTCGGCTGCCGGAAGTGCTTGATCTGCTCCAGCGTGAAACCGAAGGCAACGTGTTTTTTCTGGTGGAAGTGGTGCGCGCTCTAGCAGAAGAAGCGGGCGGCCTCAATGAAGTCGGGCGTATTACACTGCCGGAGCGGGTGTTCACGGGCGGCGTACAGCAGATCGTTCGCCGCCGCTTGAGCCGCGTCCCGGAACATGCGTACCTGCTGCTGAAATTGACCGCTGTGATCGGGCGACAGCTTGACCTCGATTTGCTACGGTTGATCGTGCCGGATGTTTCGTTGGAACGCTGGCTGATTGATTGCAGCAACGTCGCCGTGTTGGACGTGTACGAAGGGCGCTGGCGCTTCGCGCACGATAAGCTGCGCGAGGCCATGCTGACCGACCTCAGCGACGATGAGCGTCCGACGCTGCATCGTCAAGCCGCCGAAGCCCTCGAAGCGCTCTACCCTGACGACTCGACACGGGCATTGGCGCTGGCCGAACATTGGCGCAGCGCCGGAGAACCGACTAAAGAGCGCACCTATGCGCTGTTGGCCGCCGAACAATTGCAAGCGGTCAGCGCTTACAGTGACGCCGCCGCGCTGTTAGAGCGCGTTATAACGCTGTTGACCGAAGCCGACAGCGAAACATCGCATCAGGCGGCACAGACGCAGCGACTGCTCGGCTATAACTACCGTCGGATGGGCGATTATGCGAACGCACTGCGCTGGTATGCATCGAGCCTGTCGATTGCGCGCCAGCTTGATGATCGTTCTAGCATGGCCGCCAACCTCATCGAGATCGGCAACACAACATGGCAGCAAGGCGATTATGTCAACGCTACGATCCATCTCAACGAAGCGCTGGCGTTGGCCGAAGCAGCCGACGATTTAGCCTCACAGGCGCTGGCGCTAAATCAACTCGGCTATGTGTGTTACTGGACGGGCGATCTGGACGCTGGTTGGCGCCATCAACAGCAAGCGCTGGCCATTTACACGACGTTGGGCGATGTACGCGGCATGGGCATCGCTGCGAATTCTTTAGGCATGGTAGCGGAGTTGAAAGGTGATTTCGACGCAGCACGTATTTATTTCGAACAGGGGTTAGCGCGGGCGCGGCAGGTCGGCTATGTACGCGGTATTTCCGGCGGGCTGAACAATATCGGTAACGCCTTCTACTTAGCGGGCGATTACATAAACGCTCGCCGCTATCTGCTGGAAAGTCTGGAAATCGACGAACGTGTGGGGGCGCGTTGGGATCGAGCCAACAGCCTATGTAACCTCGCCTTCATCACCCTGAAACTAGAGGATTATCCGCAAGCGCGGCAGGAACTTTGTGAGGGCATACATATTGCTTACAACATCGGCGCACCCGCGATTATTGTGGAAATGTTAGCGGGCTTCGCGGCGCTGTACTTTCAGGCTGGTCAAGCCGAACGCGCAGTTGAACTGGTTAGCTACATAACCTTTCATCCTTCGGTGAGCGAATGGGTGCTGCGAATGCGCGTAGACCCGCTGCGCGTTCAGCTTACGGAAGCGCTGGACGCAAGCACCTTCGATGCCGCGTGGGAACGCGGTCAGGCGTTGGATTTCGACGCGCTAATTGCTGAACTTATCGCCAGCAGCTAACACCCCGAACTGCTAAAAGCTGTAAAAATTCCGCCCATTTTTAGCGATTCTTTACACTCCTCTGTCATGGTAACAATGTCGAACGTAATTAAGGAGACAGCACCATGAAGAAGCTCACGATACTGGTAGTCCTAATCGTCGTTCTCCTCAATGCAGCCATCGCCTTTGCCGGAGACGGTACACAGGGGCGGCATAATCCCGCGCCCACTCGCACTAGCGCGCAGACTATCCACCTAATGGACGATCTCACGCTCGGTGGTGGCGGCAGACAAGAAGGCCCCGGCCCCGGCGGCGGCGATGTCTCTGAAGATGATCTCAACGCGGCTTGTCCTAAAGGTTGGATTGTCACCTATGATGAGGATGCGAACGGCGATCCGATTCAGGGTAGTCAAAATTACGCCTGCACGGACGACTAGCAAGCTTACAGCCTCTCGACAATGAAGCCCACGACACTGCCACACAAAAAGACCCCGAAGCGCTTCGGGGTCTTTTTGTGTGGCAGTGTCGTGGGCTTCATTGTCGAGAGGCTGTAAGCTT
>JACMMD010000858.1 GCA_014379235.1 Anaerolineae bacterium | reverse complement strand
CGAACCGCCGGACTGTGTAAGTTCTCGAAGACCCATTGTGTTGTTACCAGTGGTATCGTCATGATGCACTCCCTATACGTCGATTGGCGAACAGCAGCATAAATCCGCTCCGCTGCAAGAGCGGCCACAAATAACGCAATCTAATTAAGGAACTATTTGGAACGTGTCGTCAGACGACGACGGAGAGCACTTTAGTAGAGACGCTCAAATAACTCGATCAGTTCCACTCCGCGCTGTGACAGGTGATAGTACACACGCTTGCCATTACGGTGGGCTTCGACCAGCCCGGCCTTAGCGAGACGACTCAAGTGCTGCGAAGCCGTTGCCGCCGAGATTTGCGCCTTGTGAGCGACTTCTCCGGTTGTCGCTGGCGTGGTGAGGGTTTGCAACACTCGCGCCCGACCTGCTCCCATCGCCATTTCCAGTGATTGACTTGGCGGCTTGTGATGCCATAAGCCTGTCCCATGAACGCCAAACGCCAACATGGATGGCCAATCGGTATCGACCTGAAACATACGCCCGCAGCCGCGAAAGATCAGGGGTACAAGCTGGATGCCGTTGCCGCTCAACGTCAGTTCGACATCACTCGAACGATGCTGGCAGACGGGTTGGATGTGGATTTGATCGCCATGATAAGTGACGCTCGAATGCAAATCATTCAATAAGGCGGCAGGGCCCTCCAGCGCCAAGCGCCGCGCACGATACAGCATGTCGCTCTCAAGCGTCGAAATCATACGTGACCAGTAGGTTTTGAGGGTGCGCTGCCAGTAGCCGCGCATTTCTTCGACAAGGCAAGCGACAGCCTCGCGGGGGTAGGTCAGAAAAAAGCGCCGCATTTCCGTTTCGCCGTCGGCTTCGATGAGTGTGCTGATGCCTTTGCGAATCAACTCATCCGGTGTTGATAGCAGTTCGGCAAAGTCTGCCTCAATATCGACGCGCTTGGCAGATGGCGTAGGGGTAAGAAAATCAGGGATATAGCCATGATCGGGGACGAGCGCATTGAGATAAGGAAGCTCGTTAGCATACAACGCCCGATAAGCCTCATCAATCCAGCGATGATACGGCGATTGAAAGCTGGGGTTCACCAACACCCGGTAGCTGAGGGGGATTTCCAGCAGAGGTCGATAGGCAAATCGCAATTTCACCAGATCATCAGGAGTTACGTCAAGTGTAATCATCGTCGCTGAACCCCACCGTCTTGCTGATATGAACATCCTATATGAGACGTTCATTCGATGCAATCAATTCGGAAAAAACCGAAAGGTGTTCAGAATGAGTGATTTGTACGGGCGACCCATTGTCCGTATGCAGTTGGCCTCTGCTTGAGCAGGTCGCCCCTACGGTTGTGGCGATAAGCGGCGGTCTAGATGATGTTGCTTTTGGCCGCGACGACGATGGCTTCGTTGCGAGTTTCCACGCCGAGCTTCGACAAAATATTGCCGATGTGGAACTTGACCGTCGACAGGCTGATAGTCAGCGAGTCTGCGATCTGGTTGTAGCTCATGCCGCGAGAAATCATTTTGATGATCTCCAATTCTCGCGGGCTGAGGCTGGCGTTACTGTAGTGGCTGAGATTGGGCTGTAGAATTTTTTGCATGAGGCTGCTGTCGATGACGGTGTTGCCCTCAGCGACGGTGCGAATGATGCTTTCAAGCTCATCGACGGATGTGTTCTTGAGGATGTAACCAACCGCGCCGCTTTTCAACATCGAATTGACGCTGACCTCATCCTGAAAGCTCGACAGCGCCAGAATCTTTATGTGCGGGTTGTCGGACAGGATGCGGCTTGTCGCTTCGATGCCATCCATGACGGGCATCACCACGTCCATGAGAATGATGTCCGGCTGAAACTCCGCGCACAGCGTGATGGCTTCTTGGCCGTTGCTGCCCTGCGCGACCAATTCAAAATCTTCGACAAAACTAATCATTTCGGCTAACGCTTGATGAACGACGCGGTGGTCATCCACCAACATAAGGCGGATTGGATTGGGTCTCGTCATCATAATTTGCCCTTAACTGTATTTTTGTGCCCTGCCCGATCTCACTTTTGATGTAAAAATCCGCGTCGATGCTGCGCGCCCTTTCGCGCATGTTGCGGATGCCGAACTGCACTTCTTTAATTGTAGCGCTGTCGAAGCCCGCGCCGTTATCTGCGATGGTCAGCGACAGCAGATGATTCGAGCGCAGCAAACTCACGCGAACCTGTGTCGCGTGGGCGTGTTTGGCGATGTTATGCAGCCCTTCCTGCGCGATACGATACACGGCCATCTGCGCCTGCTCATCGAGGATGATCTGCGTGTTGGTCTTGAAATCGACGGAGATTCCAGTTTGGCGGCTGAACACGGAGCATAGCTGGCGGATGAGCATTTCGAGGCCGGTGTTAGTCAGCGTATCGGGATGAAGCTCAATGAGAATCATCCGCATTTGATCGACTGCGCCGCGTATCAACGTGCTGATTTTCGCGGCATACTGCGGCACCGTCTCCGGCTTGTGGCGAATGGCTTTCGGCAGCAGATCGGCGTAGGTGCTGGCGGCGAATAGGTCTTGATTAACCGCGTCGTGAAGTTCCTGCGCCATGCGCTGACGTTCGCGCAGGATAGCCGCCGACTGCGCTTGCTCGTACAGCCGCGCATTGTTGATGGCGATACCGGCTTGATTGGCGAAGGTAATCAACTGCTGCGCGTGCAGCGGTGTGAAGAACTCTTTTTTGGAACTGAACACGCACAAGAAACCAATCACCTTGCTTTCGACCACGATGGGCGAACCCAAAAACGCGCCCGTTTCGAGTTTGTCGGCGGCTGACAGCACCATCCACGCGGGCGGGCGTTCCAGTTCAGGCACGATGATGCTCTCGTGGCTGTGAAACATCGAGCGCAGATAGTCGTCGCCCTGTATCGAGAAGCGCCGCCCTTTCAGTGTGGGCGCTTGAATGTCGGCGCTTTTGTTCTGTGTGCCGACGACTTCGGCCTCGTCGGCTTCGACCAGCAAGATGCTGACGTACTCGTATGCTACCGCTTTGCCGATGTTCGACAGGATGCGTTCCAGCACTTGATCGAGCGCGAGGCTGCTGTTGATGGCAAACACAATATCTAGCAGCGCTTCCGCGAAGATATTGCGCTCGGCTTCTTTGGCTTCCATCTCTTTATAGGGCGTGATGTCCTTGCCGACAGTATGAATGACGCCGGCATCTGCGATGCGTGGATACAGCGTCCACAGATACCAGCGATCCGCTTCATCGAAGCCGCGAAAGCGACAGGCGAAACTGATCGGCGTGGTGATAGTGTCGAGGTTCAGCAGCGCGTCGGCAATGGCCGGACGATCTTCCTCATGTACAAAATCAGCGAATGGAATTTGGATGAAGGGGCGGCTTTGGGTGCATAGAATCGTCGTCAGGGCGGGGTTAGCGGCTTCGATTCTGGCGCTGGTATCGAGGATGCAAAACAAATCCAGCGACAAATCGAAAAATGCCGACTTGAGCGCGGTTTGATCGGAACTCGGTGCTGACGAATTAACGACCAGCATAAATCACTTTTAACTTTAAACTGTGTACTTTTAACTCCTAGCTTAACATAGGATGCAGTGACAGTGACCCTATCTATTTGTACAGGGGTAGCGCTGTGGCAACTGCACAAAAATACAGCTTACCGTTCGGCAGGTTTAACTATACGATAAACTTTACGGTTGTGACCGTTTCAAATAGAGTTTAAGCAGCACTTATGTCCACCTATAAATTTTTGAAACTGTGTCTATTCCTGTGTTGTTGCTTCCCGCTCATGGGCTACGCGCAAGCCACATCCGATGTTGACGCTGCCGACGACGCGATTCTGCGCTGGGCTGCCTACTTCTCCAATTCGACCTTAACAGAAGAAGAACGTATCGCGGAACTGCGCTGGTTTGTCGAAGCCAGCGAACCGTTCCGGGGGCGCACGAT
>JACMMD010000857.1 GCA_014379235.1 Anaerolineae bacterium | reverse complement strand
TGACGGTGCTGGAGGCAACGATGGCAGCGACAGCGTGAATGACTCCGATATCAATGGCACCAACGATGAACTTTATGGCGGTAACCACAATTTCGGTTTTGATGGGAACGACGGCAACGATACCGTACTCGATGACGGCGGCAATGACAACGTTCTGTATGGCGGTAATGTGAACAGCAGCGCGAGTGGCAACGACGGTGACGATACGATTGGCGCAGCGGGTGGTAGTTTCAACCAGATCTTCGGCGGCAACTTTAACGTCAACGGGAATGGCAACGACGGCGACGACTCGATCAAGTTATTGAACGTTTCAGGCAACGCTGACACCATCTATGGCGGCAATGACAACGCGAGCGGCAGTGGCAACGACGGCAGCGATACGATTACCGACGACGGCGGCGACTTCGATTTGATCTTTGGTGGCAACCGCAACAACAGCGGCAATGGCGACGACGGCAACGATACGATCAGTGACGTTGGCGGCGACAACGACTCCCTATACGGCGGTAACAACAATGCTGGCGGCGACGGTGACGACGGTGATGACAGTCTGGTCGACGGCGACGGCGATAATGACGTTCTCTTCGGCGGCAACCTCAATGACGGCAGCAGCGCGTCCGGCGATGATGGCGGCGACGACATCTGGGATATGAACGGGACGGGTGACGAACTGTACGGCGGCAACAACAACATCAGCGGCGGCGACGGCAACGACACCGCAGGCGTCGATACACTCCTGAACAGCAGCGGCCCCAACGACGAAATATTCGGCGGCAACTTTAACGACGCTGGCAGTAACGGCGACGACGGCAATGACAGCATCACTGATGGGGCTGGAGCCAACACCATACACGGCGGCAACAACAATTCCACAGCCGGTGCGACAGGTGACGACGGACTGGACAGCATTAACACGGTTGACGGTGACGAGTCCGATACCGTCTATGGCGACAACCTGAACGAGGACGGTGGCACGGGTACAGGCGATACCGAAACAGTCTCTGCGACACCACCGCCGCCCGCAGACATCGAATGCGACACTGGCGATGTCTGCGACGAAGGCGATCAAACCGTCGGCGGACCCTAGCGCAGCGTAAGCAGTAAAATTCAATTGTAGGGGCAGCTCGTGAGCTGCCCCCATACACATCAAGTTTATCCTGCGATAGGTTCGTGTACTCTAGCCGGGGATTTCAATCTCCGGTGGCAGAGCTTTTCCAACTAGGGGTAGCTCGTGATCCTGCCCTTACCGTTTTGCACCAATGCACGCTAATATTAGGGGATACAATTCCAATTGAGTTTATAGGCGGCAGACGATAGATGGCGTATTTCGTGGCGGTTGCATTCTTGCTGTTGATGGTGGTCAGCGGCGCGGGCTGCGTCCCGGCGGCGGCACAAGAACAACAGCAGATTCAACTGCCAACGCTGGCGCAATTGCCAACCACGCCTGAACATAACCTCGAAGCCGCCGAACGTGTGTCCCGGCTCTTTCTCGAAGCGTGGAGCAATGCCGACTTCCCGCGCATGTACGAACTCATCAGCTTTGCCAGTCAAGAAGCCACGCCTTACGAGACATTCCTCGCCGCTTACGAGAACGCCCGTGACGAAATGACGCTTTTGGATGTCACCTATCAGGGCAATACGCTGCTGCGCGAACGCGACGACATCGCCGTTTTCAACTACAACGTGGCTTTTAGCACACAGATTCTGGGCCAATTCAACGACCTCAATCGCAGTATGCAGCTTGTCGTAGACGAACGCGCTGGCGATTGGCGCGTGGCATGGACGAGCGCCGACATCTTCCCCGAATTGGTCGGCGGAGCGCGCTTACGGCTTGAACGCATCATCCCCAGCCGCGCCAACATTTATGATCAAAACGGGCGAACTCTGGCCGATATGAACGGGCGCGTAGTCATCGTCAGCGTCATCCGGCAGGAGATTCCGCAGTACGAAGCGTGTATGAACACAGTGTCCGATGCGCTTGGACAGCCTGTGGCGGATGTTCAAGAGCGGCTCGAAGCGCGTCCGGCGGATTGGCTGATGGAACTGGGCATCATCGAAGCGCAGACCTATACCGAAATCGGGGATACGCTGATTACGTTGTGCGACGCACAGTTCCGCAATCGTCCAGTGCGGCGCTATGTGAGCGGCAGCATTGCCCCGCACATTCTCGGCTACGTCGGCTATCCCGACGAGGTTGATTTGCCGGAGATTCAAGCGGCGGGTTTCGCGCAGGACTCGATTCTGGGACGCAGCGGACTTGAACTCAGTTGGGACGAGACCTTGCGCGGCCATCCCGGCGGGCGGCTGACGATCACTACTCCCGGCGGCGACGTACTGCGCCTGATCGCAGAAGGCGACCCGCAACCGAGCGAAAGCCTATGGTTGACCATAGACGCTGATTTCCAACTCGCCGTACAGCAGATCATCGCCAACACCTATTCGAGCGGGCGCGCAGGCGGACAATCAAACGGCGCGTCTGCGGTGGTGATGAACGTGCATACGGGCGAAATTCTGGCGATGGTCAGCTACCCGACGTTCGATAACAACGCCTATACCACCTATCCGTCGATGGGCCGCGAAGAAGCCAACAATCTAATCGAGCAGTTCCAAGCTGACCCGCATCGCCCCGAACTCAACCGTCCGACGCAAGGACTTTACCCGCTCGGCTCGGCCATGAAAGTGGTGTCGAGCATCGCGGTTTTGGACAGCGGCGTGTACGACCTCGATACCACCTATAACTGTACGGCGATTTGGAACCGCGACATCCCGCGCTTTGACTGGACTCCGGCGGGGCATGGAGTCAACAACACGGCGGGAGCAATCACACGAAGCTGTAACCCGTTCTTCTACGAAGTCGGCTACCAACTCGACCAGCGCGATCCGTGGCTGCTGCCAAGTTATGCGCGGCGCATGGGTTTGGACGAAGTGACGGGCTTGGGCGATCTGCCGGAAGAAGGCGGTGTCATTGGCGACCCCGATTGGCTGGAAACCACTTACGGCGCAGCATGGACGTATTCCGAAGCGGTCAACATGTCCATCGGTCAGGGTTATATCGGCGTGACGCCATTACAGGTGGTGCGCTTGTACGCCGCTATCGCCAACGGTGGCGACCTGTATCGCCCGCGATTGGTAGCACAAGCAGGTTTATTGGGCGAAACACCGAGCTACATCGCCACGCCGGAAGTCATGTCGAACGCCGACATTCGCTTCGATGTGCTGCAAGAAGTCCGTGACGGCATGTGTGCCGTCACCAGCACCGATCCCGGCACAGCCGAGTATCAGTTCACGAACTCGCCGCTGCAAGTGCTTGGCGTGTGCGGCAAAACAGGCACCGCCCAAGACCCGCGCCCCGCAGCCACCTCTCACGCATGGTTCGCGGCTTATGCCCCGCGTGACGAACCCGAAATCGCCGTCGTGGTGATGGTCGAAAACTCCGGCGAAGGCTCTGGCGTGGCCGCGCCCATCGTGCGCGACATCATGGAAGTCTACTTCTTCGGTGAAGACGTGCCGTAGTCAAGCATACGTCGCCCACAAAATATCATAACCCCTGTACCACACCCACCAGAATAATCGCCATGCCCGCCAACGAAGCCAGTGAAGATAAAGCGCCGAACGCCAGCGGCAGAACTGGTTTTTCGGCAAATTCGTCCTGTATGCCCATCCGCCAGTTCAGCGTATCTTTAGCATCGAGTAGAAATGATGCGGCGACCATCAGACTGGCCGCCAGCGTCTCAATCCCTTCAGCCAGCGGCGAGAGCATCAGTGCCAGCGTTAAGCTGATGAGCAGCGGCCCCCACATTAACGCGCCGATATGCACCAGACGTAAATATTTAGAGTAGGTTGGCTGCTTTTGCCGGATGATGCTGGCCGGGATACCTGTCAGCAGACCGTAAGCAAGATTAAGTACACCGCCTAAAATAAGTATTTTGCTTGCTGTGTCCAATGTTCCCCCTGATGCTTTCACAGCCGCGAGTGCCTTATCTTATCATCTTCCGCATTTATTGCGCCGGAAGTCAAGACTGTTCACACCGTGCCTGTTGTGCTATTCTCTCGTCCGACGCGCCATTGTAGGCGCAGAGGAATTCTTCTATGCAGGTACTCTACACTTCACGCTAGTCAGGTTCTCATTTGGCCGCTTTTGTGCTGCTCCCGCAGCCGAATCCGGCATCGTTCTATGAGCCTGTTTTATCGCACACTGCCCTTTTAAGGCGCGGTGCGCTGATGCGCTGCTGGTTTTCGAGCGCTTCAGACTAACTATCGGGAAGTGTTCCTGTGTCCTTCAATTCAAATCCAACCACCATACGGGCATGGCGTCCCGTATTCAAGCTAAACCCGTACACGGTCTACCTGATTTATACGGGCTGGTTCTCGATGCTGACGGGCATGATCTTCGTCGCCAATCTGGTGTATCAAGATCGCGTCGTCGGGCTGGACGCGCTGCAATTGGTTCTCGTCGGCACGACGTTGGAAGTCACTGTGTTTCTGGCGCAAGTGCCGACGGGCATCATGGCCGACATCTACAGCCGCCGCCTTTCGGTCATCATCGGCATCTTCATGATCGGTGTCGGCTTTTTGGTCGAAGGTGCAATCCCTTCGTTCGGGCTGATTCTGCTGGCACAGGTCATCTGGGGCACCGGCTGGACGTTCACCGACGGCGCGCAGGAAGCATGGATCGTCGATGAACTCAGCCAATCGCAGCAGGAAGAAAAAAAGCATCACGTATTCTTGCGCGGCGCTCAGGCGGGACAAATCGGCGGTTTGATCGGTATGATTATCAGCCCGATCCTTGCGACTATCGCGCTCAATCTGCCGATACTGGTCGGCGGAGCGGCGTTTCTGGCGCTCGGCGTATTCCTCATCCTGACTATGCCCGAAACGGGTTTCAAGCCTGCGCCTCATGCTGAACGCAGCACTTGGCGCACGATGGTCAGCACCATGCGTTTAGGGCTGCGCGTCGTGCGCGGACGGCGGGCATTGATGACGCTGGTCGGCGCGGTTTTTCTACACGGCATGTACAGCGAAGGCTTTGATCGACTTTGGCGTAAGCACATGAGCGACAATGTAGGGCTGCCAGCGCTTGGCGAGCTTGACCCGATTGTGTGGTTCAGCATCATCAACATCTCGTATACGCTGCTGGCGATGGTCAGCACCGAAGTCATCCGGCGGCGGGTGAATACGCGCAGCCCACATGCGATTCGCTGGACGTTGTTTAGTGTCAGCGCCATGATTACCGCAGCGTTGGCAGTGCTGGCGCTGACCAGCAGTTTTCCGGCGGCACTGGTGTGTCTCATCCTCATTCAGACGATGCGCTCGAATATCTGGCCGCTGATGGTGACGTGGATCAACATGTACGTGGAGTCCAGTTCGCGGGCGACGGTGCTGTCGATGTTCGGGCAGATCGACGCCATTGGACAGATCGCAGGTGGGCCGGGGCCGGGCTTAATCGGTCAGCGCGTTGGCTTGCGGGCCGCGTTGGGACTGAGCGCGTTGATCTTATCGCCTGTGCTGTGGCTGTATGCGCGGGCCAAGCCGGAAATGCCGACAGTGATGGACGAACCGGAAGAACCCGCTGTTGCTGGTGAAACCGTCGCGCTAACTGGCGTGAGCGCGGACTAATTCAGAACCAGTAGGGGCGACACATGTGTCGCCCGTAATCAAACGGGCAAGGCATGCCTTGCCCCTACAATATAATTCTTTTGCTAGATGCTGATTCTTTACTCCGCCAGCGCGAGAATGGTATGCAGCAGCGTATTTGCGCCGTCGATCACGTCTTCCCAGCGCGAGAACTCCTGCGGGTTGTGGCTGATGCCGCCAACAGAGGGGATGAAAATCATGCCGCAGGGAGTGATCGTACTCATGATCTGCGCCTCATGACCCGCAAAGCTCGACAGCCGCATATGACTCACGCCGACGATTTCGCAGGCGCGCTCGGCGGCTTCGACAAACGGCTGCGCCATGACAGCGGCAGGCATATGAATCAAGCGCGTCGGCTGCATCGTCAGGTCAAAAATCTCAGCACATTCTTGCCCTAATGCTAAGATCGCCGCTTCCATCTCGGCCAGCATATCTTCGCTGGTGTGGCGGCACTCCATCGTCAGCTTACAGCGCGCCGGAATCATATTGAACTTTCCCGGCTGAACGGTGATGTCCCCAAAATTCAACGTGCCCTCGTCATAGTTGGCGCGCACGAATTCATGCGCCCGCGTGATGAAAGCCGACGCGCCTTGCAGCGCATCCTTGCGCGCACCGAGCGACATATTGGTCGTGCCAGCATGGGCCGCCTGCCCAAAAAAATTGACGTGATAGGTCGAACGCCCGACAATCGCCTCGACAATACCGATGCTCACGCCCGATTGTTCGAGGCGGTAGCTCTGTTCGATGTGCAGTTCGAGGTAGCCGAGCAGCGTTGAGGGGTGGCGTTTGGAGTTGTAAACATCGTTGGGGTTGATGCCCGCTCGAACGAGCGCGGCGCGGAAAGGGGCGTTATCGTTATGCACGTCGTTGATATGGATGGGTTGCAACAGCCCCGCCACACCGAGCGCCCCGAACAACGACTGCCAACAGCCCTCGCCGTCGGTGAAGTCCATGACTTCGAGATCGAACGGCAGCTTGACGGCGGCCTCGTGGATGGTTCGCGCACATTCCAGCGCGGCCAATACGCCGACTGTGCCGATATAACGCCCGCCATCGGGTATGCTGTCCAGATGCGACCCGACGAGCAGCGTTTGCGCGCCTTTCTTTTCGGAAGGCAAAAAGCCGCTTAAGTTCCCGGCGTCGTCATCGCGCACCAGAATGCCCGCTTCTTCAACGCGCTCCGCGAACCACGCCCGCGCCCGCAAATCTTCCGGCGAAAGCGCCAGACGATTGATCGCAGGCGGTGTGCTGTTGTGGGTCGTGTGTGCGCCGATCTTCGATAGCTGTTCAAAGTCTGCGCGTAAACGCAGCGTATTCACTCTGAGTTGGGTAGCAGTAGAATCCAGCGGTTGCAAGTGTATGATAGACCTCGACACTTAGCGAATAAAGCGGTCATTTACAAACAGATACACAGTAGGGGCACGGACATACTTCGTATGTTTTACCGTACCCCTACCAATATTATATATAATCTCTATATTTCAACACTGCGCGTTAAGAAATCGTGAATAATTTCGCAGAGTATAGCACTATTTCACAAATTTCGTTAGTTTTCGTTTGGGATAAATTGTCAGCGTTTAGGCTGCCCCCTGCGGATTGCGGCATGAGTGTCACATATTCACACGTATAATAGAGTTTGTTAGATCAACACTGTGTTGTTGATTTTATCACTCTACGAGAGGACACATTAACGGTGAGCAGCCTTCAAAGCCATCCATTGTTCCAGCAGTATCCGCTCAACCAGCAAGCCACCTTATCCGTTGGCACAGTCCCCGCACCCTATCACGTCTACAACGGCTATGGACTGTTCATCGCGGGTACGGCTCATTTGGACAAGGTTCGCGCCCTCTTGCAATCGGAGCAGGTCGAACCGATCCAAGATGAAGCGGGGCGGGCGCTGATGGCCATCTGGGTATGTAATTTCTTAGAGGCCAGTCTCGGCACGCACCACGAATTACAGTTCTCGATTTTCATTCAACGGCAGAGCGTCCCGCCC
>JACMMD010000856.1 GCA_014379235.1 Anaerolineae bacterium | reverse complement strand
CGAATAAGACGATTCGGTTTTGCCCGTCTACCACTGGCGAAGCAGCGATGCCGCCGTTAGTGGGGAACTTCCATGCGAGTTCACCATTTACTATGTTGACTGCCCACATATTGGTATCGTAAGAGCCAATAAAGGCAAACTCTCGATAGAAGCTGGGGCTGCAACGGATTTCGTCTTCGGTCTTGAACGTCCAACGCGGTTGAATCGCGCCTGAGCTTGCTATGTCGAAAAACTCTGTCCCTTCCCCACCGTTGGCAGGGGCGGCAGACCGAGCCGGAGCGACAGAAATGTTAATCGCAGGCGCGATAGCGCCAAAACGCACCGCTTCTAAGGCGGCTTTCATTTCGGCGCAAGAATTGTAACGATTTATATTGTCGAACGACACCGCCTTTTCCACAATGTCGATCAACGGGCGCGGAACTTTCGGGTTGAGTTCAGCGATAGGGCGTTCGTTGAAGCTGAACGGCGGTTCCAAGCGCGGATCGCGGCGGGTGAGAACGTGATGCAGAGTCGCGCCCAGACTGTAAATATCGCTGTTCGGGCTTACGTCGCCTTTGTACTGTTCGGGCGCGGAGTAACCTTCTGTGCCGATCATGGTATGCTTAACGCCGCTGACGAAGGTTTTTGCGATGCCAAAGTCGATCAGCCGCACTTTGCCGAGGCTGTCGATCATGACGTTAGACGGCTTCATATCGCGGAAGATGATCGGCTCTGGTTGGTTGTGCAGATAATCCAGCACATCGCAGAGCGTGATAGACCACTCAATGATCTTATCAATCGGCAGCTCTTTGGTCTTGGAGAGCAGCATTTCGAGGTCGCTGCCATTTATGTATTCCATGACCAAGTAGGCACGGTCATGGAGGTCGAAAAAGTCGAAGATACGCACAATAGCGGGATGTGCGAGGGTTGCGAGGATATTTGCTTCGCGGCGGAAGGTTTTCATCACCGAGGCACGTTGAATCGAATCGTTGGCGGGATTTTGCATCTCCTTGATGGCCACCAGACGCTTGATGTCCGGGAAATTCAAGTCGCGGGCTTGATACACTGTACCCATACCGCCGCCACCGAGAACACCTAACACTTTGTAACGATTCAGCAGGACAGTGTTGGCTTCTAGAGAATTAGGTCCTTGTCCGTCGCCGTTCATTCCGGCAAACTGTGTTGTATCTGGCATAGTTGCGCCTTGTAGAAACTATGATTGGTGAGCAATAAAGCAATTAAAAATGAGGTCTTTCGTCATTATAATGAACCTGTAAAAATACTGCAATTAACGTGTAGGACTCTATGACAATTTCACACGCTGTAATGGAACAAACTCCGGTTTCCTTGTACCTACATATTCCGTTCTGCCGAACGAAATGTACGTACTGTGCATTTAACACCTACGTCAACATAGATGAGCTTATTCCGGCGTTCGTTCAAGCGCTGATGCAGGAGATTCGCATCGTCGGGCAAAGCCAAACGGGAACGGCTGTCGGTACGATATTTTTCGGCGGCGGTACCCCAAGCCTGCTCACGCCGCAGCAGATTGAGTCGCTGCTCGATACGATCAAGGCAAACTTCGATTTGCTGCCCGACTCTGAAATCTCGCTGGAATCCAATCCGTCAGACCTTGATTATGCGTATCTCGCGGCTTTGCGGGCGCGAGGAATCAATCGTCTGAGTATCGGTATGCAGTCCGCGATTGACAATGAGCTGGTGCTGTTTGCGCGGCGGCATGATAACGACATGACCGCAAAAGCCTTCGGCGCGGCACGGGCCGCGGGTTTTGACGACGTGAACCTCGACCTGATTTATGGTGTTCCGCATCAAACACTCGAAAGCTGGCAAACGACGCTGCAACAAGCGCTGGCTTTGCGGCCCGATCACCTGTCGCTGTATGCGCTTGGGTTGGAAGAAGGCACTGCCATGACGGACTGGGTGGCACGTGGCCGCTTGCCGGAACCCGACGACGACCTCACCGCCGATATGTACGATCTGGCGACGGATATGCTGGCGCAGGCGGGTTACGATCAGTACGAGATCAGCAATTGGGCACGGCCCGGTCATGAATGCCGCCATAATCTGCAATATTGGCGCAACCTGCCCTACGCGGGTCTGGGGCCGGGCGCGCATGGCTATGCAGGGGGAGTGCGTTATGCGACGATCCTCGCGCCGCAGCGTTACATTCAAGCGATGCGAAACGAAGGCGGGAAAACGTTCGAGTTTCCGTATACACCCGCAACTGATGAGCCAGTGGTGGTTGATCGAGAAGCGGAAATCGCTGAGACGTTGATAATGGGGCTGCGGCTGACTCAAGAAGGTATCAAGCGCGAAACGTTTCAGCAGCGCTTTGGCATTGATCTGGTGGAACTGCATCGCTCTGTGATTGAGAAGTATACGAAGTTCGGACTGCTGCATGTCGATGACGATGTGGTACGAATCACGCAAAAAGGGCGGCTGTTAAGCAATGCGATTTTCCGCGAATTGGTGTAGCGAGATGGCATCTTGATACTTTCTTGATGTGATGTCTAGCGGTTTTGACGAGTCCTTGATGCCCTTTCACCCCTCAGATTCAATAGAATAATCCTCATTACAAAGCGTGTCCTTTGCGGGAAACGCTTTTATGTTTGCTGGCTCACTGAGCCGCCAGCGTATGCAATGCGAGACGCCGCATTGATACGCAGTTGATGGGGAGAGGGCGTATGTCTATCCACGAAGCACAAGACCGTTTCGCAGAAGTTTTGATCGGGGCGCGGCTGCGAACATCTGAAATTGCACACCAAACTGCGCCGAATTTTGTGGCGCTTGCCGTTCTCGCCAGTGATGCGCTGTCATCTGTTGCTTATGCTACTGAGGAAATCTTGATAATCCTCAGTACGGCGGCGTTGACTGGCTTTACATTAGCGGGGTTTCAAGGGAATGCAGTCTCGATTCCGATTGCTATCGGCATTGCGCTGCTGATCGCTATCGTCACGATTTCGTATCGCCAAACAATTTTCTCGAATCCGGCGGGCGGCGGCGGTTATCGTGTCGCTAAGGAGAATCTGGGTGAAGAGTTTGCACAGGTGACGGGTGCGGCCCTACTCACCGACTATATTCTGACCGTCGCGGTGAGCATTAGTGCAGGCGTGGCGAATGTCGTCAGCGTGTTTCCTGATCTTGTGCCGTATCGTGTCATGCTGACTGTCGCGGTCATCGTTATCATGACGCTGATTAACCTGCGCGGCGTGAAGGAAAGCGCACGGCTGTTCGCCGTTCCGACGTACTTCTTTCTCATCATCATGGCATTCACGATCATTGTGGGCTTCTTCAAGTTGCTCACGGGTACATTAGATCCTGTGACTGGCGTTGAGGCGATACAGTACAATATGCTAGAGCCGATTACACTGCTGCTGCTGCTGCGGGCGTTTTCGTCTGGCTGTACGGCCTTGACAGGTATTGAGGCGATTTCAAACGACACGCAGTTATTCAAGCAGCCACGCGCCAGAAACGCGGCTAATACGCTGGTGGTCATGAGCGTGATTCTGATTACGCTGTTCCTGAGTATCACCATTCTGGCGAACGCGATCCAAGCTGTACCCTCGCACCACGAAACTGTTATCAGTCAGATGGCACGCACGATTTTTGGCGAAGAGGGCATCGGCTACTTCGCTTATGTGCTGGCGATTGCGGGCGCATTCGCGGTGCTGTTCATGGCTGCCAATACGCCATTCGCAGATTTCCCGCAGTTAGCAGCCTTGCACAGCGGTGATGGTTTCCTACCACGTCAGCTTACTTATCGCGGACGCCGCCTTGTATTTACGTGGGGCATTCTTGTGCTGTCGGTTAGTTCGATTGTGCTGGTGATTATCACGGGCGCAGTCGTGACAAACTTGATTCCACTCTACGCCATCGGCGTATTCTTGGGCTTTACGATCAGCCAAGCAGGTATGACACGGCGTTTCTGGCGCGCTGGGCATGTCAAACCGGGTGAATTCACTTACGGTCTGGAGACGAAAATCTACTATGACCCGCGCTGGTGGCTAAAGCTGGCTACGTCTGGTTTTGGCGCGCTGGTGACGTTTGTGGTCATGCTCGTGTTCATTGTCACCAAGTTCACATCGGGCGCATGGTTTATCGTGGCGCTGATTCCGGTGCTGGTGTGGATGTTCTTCCAGATTCACCGCCACTACAAAGAGACGGCGGCAAAATTGCACTTGGATACAACGCCAGTGTTTGAACATAAGCCGGTTGTGTTTGACCCGACTCAACACGATGAGCTTGCGATTTACTTCTGCGATACTTGGTCAAAGCTGGCAGTAGCAGTTGTGGGGTCGATTCTCAAACGCGGGATTCCGATGAAGGTTATTCACATCGATGTTGACCCGAAACGCGCTGCGGCTTTCACGAAGCGCTGTAAGGAGATTGTCGACGAAAACGGCTGGGATGGAGGTTCTACGGAGGTGATTGAGGATCAGTACCGCGATCTTTATCACAGTGTGGCAATGGTGCTTAAAAACCTGCGTGACCTCTATCCCGAACTAAACTTGCAGGTGTACATCGGCGGATTGCGTACCCATTTCCCATACAGTATGCTGCATATGTCAACCGACAAATTCTTGAGGGATGCGATGATGGAAGTGGATAACGTGTCGCTGAATATCAAGCAGGTCGATATCGACGCGCTGCCGCTTCCTCCCGGCTTCAAGGTGACGTTCGAGCATGTCACGGATCACCATGTCGAAGACGGCGAAGAGGCGTTACAGCCTAGCTAGGATAGATCAATAGCTGCGCTGGAAAAGTGTTTCCACGAATTGCATGAGCTGACCCGCTGCGGCTTGCCCCGGCGAGTCAGCGTGTTGTAGAGCTTGAATGGCGCGCTCATAGTAGCGCGCTTCGATGTTCTCGGCATAGGTGTGTGCGCTAAGCGCATTCAGCAGGCTCACTGCCTCGTCAACATCTTCCTCATTGAATTCATCGCGCCGATAGAGAGTGAGCAGAGTATCGCTTTGCGCCAATCCGTACAGAACTGGCAACGATTTCTTGCGAGAGATGATGTCGGTGGCGACGGATTTTCCGGTTACATCGGGATTGCCCCAGATGCCCAGAATGTCGTCTCTGATCTGGAAGGCGAGGCCGAGGTTAAGTCCAAAGTCGGCGTAAAGTTGTGCGGTTTGGCTGCTGCCTGTGCCAATCAGCGCGCCAATTTGAGCGCTGGCGGCTACTAACGCAGCGGACTTGCCGCGAATCATCGATAGGTAATCATCGACACTGACGACTTCGAGAGTCTCAAAGCGCATGTCGAGATGCTGACCGCGTGTGAGTTCTTGCACTGTTTGGTTGAAGATGCGCCACGCTTCGAGCGTGACTTCTGGCGTAACGCCCACATTACTCAGTTCTTCAAGCGCACAGTAGGCGAGTCCGAACAGCGCATCTCCGGCGTTAATCGCGTTAGCGTGACCCCAAATTTCCCAGACCGTCGGGCGGCCATGTCGAATGGGGCTGTTATCCTGAATATCGTCATGGATGAGTGAGAAGTTGTGCAGGATTTCAACGGCGCTGGCGGCGGAGAGGGCGGTGCGCCAGTCTCCCCCGGCGGCTTCGGTACATAGCAGCAGCAGCAGGGGGCGAATGCGCTTGCCGGTGATCTGATGGTAGGGCTGGTTATTTTGATCGACCCAACCGAACGGGTAGCGAAGCATCACGCCTAAGCCGGGAGTTTCGGGCACAGAAGCGACGATCTGGCGCATGGTGGCATCTAGTTCGCCAAAGTAGCGCTGCGCGAGCTGATTGAACAAGGGCTATTCCTACACTTTCAAGAGGGGTGTCGATTGCAATTGCGCTATATTTTGCGCGCTGCTGCATAACATTGCAATGCGAACTTGGGCGGTTAATTCGCGGATAAGCTGGTCAACGGCTTCGACGGATTGATCAGCCGCTTTCAGGAAGGGGCCGGCCATTCCGCCAAGCACCGCGCCAAGCGCGATACATTTGGCGATGTCGATACCATCACGCAGGCCGCCGCTGGCGATGATTTTCAGATCGGGCGCGCCTTTCACTGCGAACTGGATAGCGTCGGCGGTAGGGATGCCCCAATCAGCGAAGGCAGCCGCGACACGGGCGTGGAAAGCCGTAGGAGCGCGGTGATACTCAACTTCACTCCATGATGTACCGCCTGAGCCTGCGACATCAATGGCCGAGACTCCTGCGCTGGCAAGGTCGCGGGCATTGCGTTCGGAGAAGCCCCAACCGACTTCTTTGGCGATAACCGGAACACTAACGCGCTTGCAAACTTGCTCAACCTTTGCCAACAGCCCCGCGAAATTGATGTCGCCTTCGGGCTGGACGGCTTCTTGCAAGACGTTGAAGTGCAGAATGAGCGCGTCGGCCTCGATCATATCGATGGCGCGCTGGCATTGATCCGCGCCATAACCGTAGTTGAACTGTACCGCGCCGATGTTGGCGAACAGCAAAATATCCGGCGCGATGTCACGTATTTGAAAGGTGTAGGCGAGTTCGGGATGCTCGATGGCGGCGCGCTGTGAGCCTAGCCCCATGGCTATGTTGTTGGCTTGCGCGGCTTCGGCAAGATGGCGGTTGATGCGATAGGCGATGTCAGTGCCGCCTGTCATGGATGAGATCAGGATTGGCGCAGAAATGGTTTTTCCGAACAAGGTTACAGTGCTGTCAATCTCGCGCAAATCGAGTTCGGGCAGCGCTTGATGCATAAAGCGATAGCGTTCTAGCCCGGTGGTGACGTGGGGAAACTGTACGTCTTTTTCCAAATTGATACGGATATGGTCGGCTTTTCGGCTTTCCGTCGTCGGTGACGGGGCCGAAATCGCTTCCATTGCGGCATTATCCGTGTCTTTAGTCATTGTGCGGTGTTCCTTAGTTTGTGGGTACATCCTACTCATTGGCGTGGCGCGTGTCAATGCTACCGTTGAACTCATTTGCAGGGGAAAAATGGTGGCTTGAAGTGAGCATAATGGAGCAACACTGGCAGTAAGCGCCATATTCAGTATAATCGGTGCCTGTTATCAACTAGGCACATTACCCCAATTCACGAGGGGAGGAGAACACATGGCATCTGGATCTGTCGAACAGCGTGTCCATAATATCGTCATCGAGTTACTCGGTGTGAAAGAGGAACAGGTATTGCGGGAATCGCGCTTCCGTGAGGATTTGGAAGCGGACTCGCTTGATCTTGTTGAACTTATCATGGCGTTTGAAGAAGAATTCGGCGGGGATATTTCCGACGAAGACGCGCAGAAGATCACGACGGTAGGCGAAGCCGTTGACTATATCCGCACACACATGGATACGGGCGAATAATCGCCGCTAACGCGCTTCATTTCCCATTCAACGACGAACAGCAGGGCAGCGCATTCAACCGCGCTGCCCTGTTTTGCTTATGTTGTCTGCGTGGCTTGGTGTGTG
>JACMMD010000855.1 GCA_014379235.1 Anaerolineae bacterium | reverse complement strand
CTTTGAAAGTTACGCTGTTTGGCGGCACAGGTCAGGGTAAAACCTGCTATACCCTCGCGCTGCTGTACATGATGGCCACCGGAGCGGATGGCTTCCGCATCGAGGCCGAGAACGCTGATACTTCTACCAAATATCTGAACCCGTGGCGCGATTTCGTGATCGCCAAACGCTGGCCCGCACCGACGATGGGCCGCCGCGAAGACAATTTCAAACTGCTGTTCAATAACGAGTTCGTGACCGATTTCAGTTGGGTCGATTATCAGGGCGGCGCAGTCAATGTGCCCACCGAAGAATCCGACGAAGCCGCGCAGCTTCATGCCGACATCCAAGAGAGCAACGCCGTTATCATCGTCGCGGATGCCTTCACCATCGCCACGCGCCCGCTCATCGAAGCAGAGATGCTCACGTCCGCGACTTACATTTTCAACCTGCTGAACAACTACAAGTTCAAGCCTGCGCTCGAAGAAGGCGAAGGGCTAACCGACGGCATCACTATCGCGCTGGTGCTGACTAAAGCCGACATCCTGCCTGACGAGTACAAAGCCAACAATTACCAGAAGTTGTTCGAGAAAACGCGCCAAGTATTTCGCGGTGTGGTGGACTTCGTGGAAGATCGCCGCGCCCAAACCAGCAGCTTACGCCCTTGGCTGTATCCCTCGGCCATGCTGCCGGTGTCCATCGTCGGCGATGGCAACGCCTCAGTGGTCGAGGCCGGAACGGGCTATGATCTGGCGACGGTCAGCCTTGACAGCCCGCCAGAGCCGGAGAATGTGCAGTATCCGTTCCTCTACGCCATCGGCAACGAGATGGATCGTATCGCGCTCTATCTGGAAGAGGAAGAAGGCGACCTCGAAGAACGCCTCACGCGCATGAACAGCAACGTCTTGAACAAGATTCTGCGGGGACGCAGCATTCGCCAACTGCACTCGGAACGGCAAGAAGTGGCGCGCAAGCTGCAAGAACTCGAACCCAAAATCCGTGCGGTAACATCCGTCGCCAACAAGAAGATGCGCTCCCTGATACCCTAAGAAAAGGAGCGCCCGATGTACTACGAGTCGTTCCTATTCACGCGCAGCCAACGGCGAGATTTCACCGCGTTCATCCGTCCCAAAGACCTGACGAACCGCGAAGTCAGCACGATTGCCAGCGCGCTTAACTATGTACAGGCTGGCGATCTTGCCAACCTGACAGCCGATTGGCCGAGTCTATATTGCTTCCCCATCGGCGCATATGTGCTTCTGCTGCGTCACTACGACAGCGGGCGCAAACACGCCGGACGCGAGATCGGCATCATCGAGGGTATCGCCGTGCGCCGAACGCAGGTGCGGCACTTCGCGCTGGCGCTGCCGCATATCCTCGCCCATGCAGACGAGCTGCTGTCCGTCGCGGCCACTGTAATTGACCTCGAAGCCCAAACTATCGAAACCTCGCCCGAACGCGAGTGGCTTGAACTCGAAGCCGCCGATATTCCAAGCGCGGCTTTCGTCACCGAGTTCGTCACCCGTCAGGCTGATGAGCGTCTCTTCCTTCCATTCAACGAAACAGGACGCTCGATGCTGCTGGCGACGCTGTCAGATCGGCGTTTTCCATCGCTGTACTTCGGCTTCGGCACAAACGCCGATGTGCTGACGCGCTTGCTTGATGCCAGCGTAGATGTAGACATCGTGAGCTTCTTCAACACCACGCAGCCCGCCTTTCGCAACCGCGCTACTAACGCTAAATCCGGTAACATCGACGGCTACGAGTCCGCGCAGAATATTCGCCCACGTAAAGAGCCGCCAAGCCGTAAATCTGATGCCCCTGCTGCCAGCGATAATGGTGAAAAGGGATACAATAAAAAGCAGCCCAACGTCGCTGTCCCGACACCCGCACGACGCCGTACAGGTGACTTCCGCGCCGCGCATCATGATACTGAACCAGACCGGCCTACAACGCCGCTCACGCCGCGCGAGATGAAACGTCAGTTGGAACGCGAAGCAGCAGCCCGAAGCGCCAGCGGCGAAATATCGCCCCGCAGCCAGCGCGGATTGATTTACCGCCTGCTGCGATGGCTAAAAGGCAGCTAAAACCCGTAGAGACAATAGGCTAAAGGCTAGAGACTCGCATAATGGACATTCTGCTCGCTCACAGCTATTACATGTACGAAGACCCGCATGAACTCAAGATCATGCGCCCCTACCCGCCGTTGGGGATTTTGTACCTGTCGTCATACCTCAAGTCGAAGGGCTTCAGCGTCGGCGTATTCGACTCGACCTTCAAGCGCACGGCAGACTTCCGCGAGTTGGTTGAGCGCGAACGGCCTTCGGTGGTCGGCATTTACACCAACATGATGACCAAGCAGAACGTTCTGGCGATGGCGGCTTACTGCAAACAGCTTGGCTTAACCGTCGTGCTTGGCGGGCCAGAGCCACCCTACTACGCGAAAGATTATCTCGAAGCGGGCGCGGATGTCATCGTCAAAGGCGAGGGCGAACTCACGCTTGAAGAACTCATCCCGCACCTCATTAAACATGGCGTGAACGATCTTGACCTGATTAATGGCATCGCCTTCCGCCGCGACGATGGCACGGTGATCGAAACCACACCCCGCGCCCAGATTCAAGACCTGAGCGCCAACCCTTGGCCAGACCGCGAAGCCATCGACATCCCCGAATACATGCGTATCTGGAAAGACAATCACGGCCAAAGCTCGATCTCGGCCATCCATGCGCGGGGCTGTCCGTATACGTGTAAATGGTGCAGCCATTCAGTGTATGGCAACACACATCGCCGCCGCACACCCGAAGATGCCGCCGACGAAATCCTGTGGATCAAAGAACGCTACAATCCCGATCTGATCTGGTACGCCGACGATGTGTTCACCATCAATCAGCGCTGGTTTTTCAAGTATGCCGAAGCGCTGAAAGAACGCGGCGTCCGCATCCCATTCGAGTGCATCTCCCGCGCTGACCGCCTTAACGAAGAGGTCGTCAAAACGCTGGCCGATATGGGCTGCTATCGTTTGTGGAACGGCTCGGAAAGCGGCTCTCAGAAAATCCTCGACGCGATGGATCGCAAAGTCGAGGTGAAAGACGTGCAGGAGAAAACTCACCTGCTGCAAAAGTACGGCATCGAAACGGGCATGTTCATCATGCTCGGCTATCACGGCGAAGAGATCGAGGACATTGAGGCTACCGTCGAACACCTCAAAATCTCCAACCCTGACGTGTTCCTGACGACTGTTGCCTATCCGATCAAAGGCACATCATATTACACCGAGGTCGAAAGCCATATCCTGACCGATAAAAGCAACTGGCTAGACCGCACAGACCGCGATTTGACTGTCGCAGGACGCCATTCGCGGCGCTTCTACAGCTTTGCGACGCGCTGGATGGTGAGCGAGGTCGCGCTAAATAAGGGTCTGAAAAACGGCCAGTTGAGTTTGCCACGCCGCCTACGCCTCACAGCCAACAGCGCTATCGGCAGAGTCGGCATGTCGCTCACCAAAAGCGAAGTTGAGCAAAGCGCTGGAAAGATAAGAGTGGATGTCCAGTCCGCAGGCATTTGACAGCCTCGCCACAGCTTATGACCAGACGTTCTCACAGTCGCAAATCGCACGTTGGCTGCGCGGGCGAGTTCATGCACGGCTGGCGAATTATTGGCGTGAAGGTCAATCCGTATTGGAACTCGGCAGCGGCACGGGTGAAGACACCCTTCACTTAGGCGGACGCGGCATCCACGTCACCGCTACTGACGTTAGCGACGCGATGCTCGATATAGCGCGCCAAAAAACGCAGGAGCTTTCCAACGTCACTTTTGAGCGCCTCGATCTGCGCGACCTGCCCGACGATAAGCTGCTCGGCCCCTATGACGGCGTATTCGCTAATTTCGGCGTGGTCAACTGCATCGGGGATTGGTCACAGTTAGCGCAGTGGTTGGCGAAACGGGTCAAACCCGGCGGCATTGTCGCCTTCGGGGTGATGAGCCGCTTCTGCCTGTGGGAAAGCGCGTGGCATCTGCTCCACTTACAGCCGCGCACGGCCTTTCGCCGTTGGGATGGCGTTAGCACGTTTCAGCCCGACCCCACGCAGCCGGCAATCAACATCTATTACCCGCTCGTCCGACGATTGCGAAAAGATTTCCACAATGAGTTTCGCCAGAAGTCGTTGACACCGATGGGTTTCTTCTTGCCGCCTAGCGATGCTTTTGGTGTGGTCGAAAAACGTCCGCGCCTGTTCGCGCTGCTCACCGAGATGGAAGAATTGGCCATGCAGCGCCCTATTTTCGCTTCTTTCGCAGATCATTATTGGATTGAATTCGAGCGGCTACCATGAACGAATTAATCGCTTTCGCAAAAGTTCTCGCAGATGCCAGCGCGCAGGTTATTCGTCCCTACTTTCGCACGGAGTTCACCACAGAGTATAAGAGCGACCTTTCGCCCGTGACGATTGCCGACAAAAGTGCCGAGGAAGCCATGCGTGAGTTGATTATGCGCGAGTTCCCCGAACACGGCATTCTGGGCGAGGAATTCGGCGTTCATAATCCCGGCGCGGAATATCAGTGGGTGCTAGACCCTATCGACGGCACGAAGAGTTTTATATCCGGCAACGTCTTATTCGGCACATTGATCGCGCTGACGCACAACGGACGCCCGATCATCGGCATCATCAACCAGCCGATCACCAACGAGTACACGATTGGCACCAACGGCGAAACACACTTCAACGGACAGCGCGTTTATGTCCGCGCTTGTAACCGTATCGAAGACGCGACGCTGTTGATGTCGTCGCATTGGGACGCACACAAATACCAGAACGGCCCCGCTTTTGACGAACTCTCGAAACGGGCGCGTATCTATCGCTCGTGGGGCGATTGTCACGGTTATTTTAGTGTGGCGACGGGTTTCGCTGATGTGACGATGGACGCCATCATGAACCCTTGGGACATCATGGCCGTCGTGCCGATCATCGAAGGCGCGGGCGGGCGCATCACCGACTGGCAAGGTGGCGATGCTGTAACTGGCACAAGCACCGTCGCCAGCGCAGGGCCACTGCATGACGAGATCATCCGCGCCCTCAATCCTTAAGTCAGGTTAAAATATTTGACACAGAGGCTCAGAGACACAAGAGATCAAAATTTCTTGTCTCTGTGTTAGGTTTTATTGGGCAAACACTCTTGCAAAGTACCTCCTCGCGCCTATCACGAAATACGTTCGCGCTGTTGGTCGGCAATGTCGGCGGCACAGCGCTGGCATTCGCGCTGTCGGTGCTGATCGGGCGCGTCT
>JACMMD010000854.1 GCA_014379235.1 Anaerolineae bacterium | reverse complement strand
GGGCAAACGTTCGTGCTGATACTCGGCGGCATCGACCTGTCCGTCGGCGCGACGATGGGCATAACCAGCGTGGCCGGTGCAGTCGTCATGGCCGAAACGCTCGACCCCGCTTTCTTCGATAAAAGCCCGTTGTGGGGCACGTTGATGCGCGAGAGCGGCGGCGTTTTGGCTGGCAGCCCGTTCGCTGTGCCCGCCGCCGTGATCGTCATGCTGCTGCTCGGCACATTCATCGGCTTTCTGAACGGCTTCGCCATCACCCGCTTTCGACTCGCGCCGTTCATGGTGACGCTCGTCACTTCGACATTTTTCGCCGCGTTCGCGTTGTGGCTCACGCAGTCGCGCAATATCTCCGGCATCCCCGACTCGTTCGTGATGCTTGGCAAAGGCGACATCATCTCGATTTTCTTGGGCGAAAAGCTGACACCGGACATCGCCCGCCGCGATATTCTGCCGTTCATCACCTATCCATTTCTAATCACCGTCGGCCTCGCCATCGTCGCACAGTTCATTCTCAGCCGAACGGTCTTCGGGCGGCGCATGTTCTCCATCGGCACGAACCGCAAAGCGTCGGAAATCTCCGGCGTACCCAACACCAGCGTGATTATCCGCGTGTATATGTTTAGCGGCTTCTGCGCGGCGGTGGCGTCCATTCTGTATTCGGCGCGGTTGGCCATCGGGCAGCCTTCGCTCGGCGGCGGCAACCTCTTGCTCGATATTATCGGCGCGGCGGTCATCGGCGGCACGAGCTTATTCGGCGGCAAAGGCTCGATACGCGGCACATTCTTCGGCGTGGCGTTCTTCGTGCTGCTGCTCAACATTCTGAACGCGATGCGCCTGTCGCCGTTCGTCATCGACGCCGTGAAGGGTTTTATCATCCTGATCGCGGCGCTGTTGGACATCACGCGCACCCGCCTCGCTAATCGTCAGGCCGGGAGCAGCACATAATGGCCGACACCACCAACCCCATCCTCGACATTCGCAATGTGAGCAAGGCGTTCTTCGGCATCGCCGCCGTGAAAGATGTGAGCCTATCGGCCAGTGAGGGCGAAATTCTCGGCTTGATCGGGCAGAACGGCGCAGGCAAATCAACGCTGATGAACCTCATCGGCGGCGTTGTCCAGCCTGACAGCGGCGAGATGTTCTTTCGCGGTGCGCCGTATCACCCGCGCACACCAGCCGATGCAAACAAGGTCGGCATCGCCTTCATTCATCAAGAACTGAACCTGTTCACGAACCTGACGATTGCCGAAAACATCTTCATCGACAACTTCCCGCGCAAGTTCGGCCTGATCGACAAAACGGCCATCAAGCAAAAAACGCGGGATTTGCTCGGCGCGGTGGGCTTGGATATGCCGCCGGATACGCAGATCGAGCGCATTTCCCCCGGCGAACGCCAGCTTGTCGAGATCGCCAAAGCGTTGTATCAAGATGCCGCGCTCATCATCTTCGACGAGCCAACGACCTCGCTCACGGCCCGCGAAACCGAGCGTTTGTTCGCCATCATGCAGCAGCTTCGCTCACAGGGCAAAGCGCTGATTTACATCTCGCATATCTTGAACGACGTTCTCAAATTGAGCGAGTCGATTGCCGTGATGCGCGACGGTCAGTTGATGGCCCATGAACCAGTCGCACTGTTCAGCGTCAACCGCATGATCTCGCTGATGGTCGGGCGCAGCATCGAGCAGCTTTATCCGCCGCGTACTTCGACACCTTCGCCGGAAATCGTGTTGGAATTGGATGGTGTTTCGGCGGCGGGCATCGTGGAGAATATCAACCTAGCACTGCACAAGGGCGAAGTATTGGGGCTGTTCGGCCTCATGGGTTCAGGACGTACCGAACTGGCGCGTATGATCTTCGGGCTGGAATCGTTCGAGAAGGGCGAAATTCGCGTCGAAGGCCAGTCGATTAAAGACCCGTCGCCGCGTAACAGCATCCGCAACCGCATCGCGTTTGTGACCGAAAACCGCCGCGAAGAAGGTCTGCTGATGAGCATCGACATCGCCAATAACATCGGCTTGGTGTCGCTGCCGACGTTCTCACGCACGCCGCTCGAAATCGTTGACCGCCGCGAACTGCTGGAAAACGCGCAGCGCATGGCGGCTGTGTTACAACTTAAAAGCGGCAGTATTCAGCAGCAGCCCGCCAAATCGTTGAGCGGCGGCAACCAGCAAAAAGTCGTCATCGCCAAGTGGTTGCTGTCGCGCCCTTCGATCTTCATCATGGACGAGCCGACTCGCGGTATTGATGTTGGCGCGAAGTATGAGATTTACTCGATCATCAACCAGCTTGCTGTTGAAGGCAGCGGCGTGTTGATTATCTCGTCGGAACTCGAAGAACTGATCGGCGTGTGTGACCGCATCCTCGTCATGAGTCGCGGCGAAATCTACGGCGAGTTTGACCGCGCGGCGTTTCAAGACGAGCGCATCTTACGGGCAGCGTTCCGCGAGAACGATTTACCAGCAGACGTTCACCACGTCGCGGAAGGAGTCAGTGATGACGCGACGGTTTAATCCCGGCCAATTCTTGCTCAACAACTCCACGATTGTATTGTTCGTGGTGGTATTTGTGATTTTCGGCGTGTCGTCGCAGCGCTTTTTCTCAGGCGAAAATATCACTAACATCATCAAGCAGGCCGCGTTCACGGGTATCGTGGCTGTCGGCATGATGTTCGTGCTGCTGACTGCTGGCATCGACCTATCAGTCGGCTCGAATATGTACCTATCGGTGGTCGCGGCAGGGCTGCTGATGCGCTCACAGGGCATCGACATACTGCCCGCGCTGTTGATTTCGCTGCTCGTCGGTGCAGCATTCGGCGCGTTTAACGCCTTCTGCATCATTAAGCTGCGAATCATCCCGTTCATGACCACGCTTGGCACGTTGGTGATTGGGCGTGGACTGGGCACGGCGTTCACTGATTCTCAGCAGATCGACTTCCCTGAAAAGATGAATGATTTCGGTCAAGCGCAGTTTCTCGGCGTTATCCCCATGCCGATTGTGGTGTTCGTGCTGGTGGTCATAGCGGCTTATATCGTGCTGACGCGCACCCAGTTCGGGCGGCAGGTGTACGCTATCGGCAACGACCCCGAAGCGGCCAAGAAGGCGGGCATCAATACAGATCGCGTGATTACGCTGGTTTATATCGTCTCGGGTTTCTTAGCAGGTTTGGCGGGTTTCGTGCTGGTGTCACAGTTGGGCGGGCGCGTTGACCGCAGCTTTGGCGAAGGGCGCGAGTTCGATGCGATTGCGGCGGCGGTACTCGGCGGGACGAGTTTGTTCGGCGGCATGGGCAACGTGTTCGGCACGGTCATCGGCGCGGTGTTGATCCAGATGGTGCAAACGGGACTCCAGTTCAACCTCGTCAACCTCTATCTTCAGCCAATGGTCAAAGCGCTGATTATCTTCTTAGCGATCTTCTTCGACAGCCTGCGCGAAGCGACGCAGGAGAAGCTCAAACGGCGCTTCATCCGTCCGGTAGAAAGCAGCGCCTAAACCATGAACGCGATGATTCTGGATGGCAGCGGCCAACCCGCCCCCGAACGCATATCGCTGCGCGCCGGGCCGCTGACCATGCTCTACGAGGCTGGAATGCTTCGCAGCATCCGGCTCGGCACAACCGAGATCGTGCGCGGCATTTACGCCGCCGTGCGCGATCACAACTGGGGCACAGTCCCCGCTGTGCTGCGTGACGTGAACATTGATGCCCGCGCAGATTCGTTCGACATCAGCTTCACCAGCGACCACCAGCAAAACGATATTCATTTCGTGTGGCGCGGAACGATCATCGGCGCAAGTGATGGTACGCTGCGCTTCGCATTCGATGGTGAGGCGCTGACCTCGTTCAAGCGCAACCGCGTCGGCTTCTGTGTTTTACATCCGATGGAAATCGCAGGCTCAAGCTGCGGCATCGAACACATCGACGGCGCGATTGAACACGGCGTATTCCCCGTCGCCATCGCGCCGCATCAGCCATTTTTCGACATTCGCGCTATCACGCACGAGGTCACGCCGGGACTGGGCGCTGAGGTTCGCATGGATGGCGACACCTTCGAGATGGAAGATCAGCGCAATTGGATTGACGCCTCGTTCAAGACCTACTGTACATCGCTCGAATTGCCTATTCCAGTGACGCTGCTGGCAGGCTCGAAGGTTCGTCAAAGTGTAACGCTGCGGCTCATCGGTCAGGCGCTGACGGTCAGCACAAGCGAAGCCACGCCGACTCTGCGCCTCGACTCTGCCGCTTCCGTTCCCCTGCCAAGCATCGGTTTAGGCGTGGCTTCTCACGGCGAAGCGCTGACCGAACGCGAAATCCAACGGCTCAAAGCGCTCAATCTCACCCACCTGCGCGTCGATCTTGAGCCACAAACCGATGTTGAAGCTGTGTTGCAACAAGCGTCCGATGAGGCCAAACGTATCGGCTGTCCGCTGGAGATCGCGGTACACGTCAGCGCGAACATCGAAGAAGATTTAGCGCGAGTGGCCACTGCGATGGAAACTGTTCAGCCACAGGTTGCGCGTCTGTTAGTATACAATTTTCATCAACACGCCACCCGCCGCGAAACCATCGACGCAGCACGGCATATTCTGAACATAAAGCCATTCGGTTCGGGCACGGACGCTTACTTCACGCAGCTTAACCGCAATCGTCCGACTGCCCCGCTCGAATGGCTAACTTACTCAATCAATCCGCAGGTTCACGCCTTCGATAACCCGTCGCTGATTGAGACCACGTTGGCCGCTGGCTTGACGGTAACGAGCGCCCGCGCTTTTTCCGGCAGCGCCAAAATTGCCGTCACACCTATCACGTTCAAATGGCGCTGGAGTCCCGATGCCAGCGCTCCCGAACCGCCGACACCAGCTGGACAGCTACCGAAACAAGTTGATGTGCGCCAGATGTCGTTATTCGGCGCGGTGTGGACGCTCGGCATGATTAAGTCGCTGGCGCTGGCCAAGCCGGACAGCCTGACGTTCTACGAAACAACGGGCTGGCGCGGCGTGATGGAACGCGAAGCAGGTTCGCCCGTACCGGAGAAATTCGCCTCAGTGGCCGGCGGCGTGTTCCCGATGTACCACGTTTTCGCGGACGTTGGCGAGTTTGCAGGTGGCGAACTGCTGCCGCTCATGTCGAGTGACCCGCTTGCTTACGATGGCTTCGTGTTACGCAAAGATGGCGCTGGGGGGATGCGCGTTCTGCTGGCCAACTACACGCCCATAGAGCGGCACATCAAACTCGAAGGGCTGCACGGGCGTTTCGCGCTTACATCGCTCGATGAAACGACGGCAGATGAAGCTGTTCGTTCGCCGGAAACGTTCCGCGCCAGATCGGGAACGCTGCTAGAAATCGG
>JACMMD010000084.1 GCA_014379235.1 Anaerolineae bacterium | reverse complement strand
CTGTGAGTGCCTGCTCACCATCCGGCGACAGCGCCACGCTGGTGACGATTCCGGTATGCCCCGAAAACAGACGAACCTCTTGACCGTTGGCGGTATTCCATAGTCGAGCCGTGTTATCCCAACTGCCTGTGAGCGCTTGCTCACCGTTTGGCGAAAAGGCGACATCGGTGATGATAGCCGTGTGCCCATCCAGCACCATCGAGTCGTCGCTCTCAGCGCGAATGTTCCACAGCCGCGCTGTGAAATCCCAACTTCCGGTCAGCGCTTGCGAACCATCAGGTGAGAAAGCCACGTCGGTCACAACGTCCGTATGGCCGGTCAGTACGCGCAGTTGGCTGCCTGTGTCGGCATCCCACAGGCGGGCGGTATCGTCGTCGCTGCCTGTGAGTGCCTGCTCACCATCCGGCGACAGCGCCACGCTGGTGACGATTCCGGTATGCCCCGAAAACAGGCGAACCTCTTGACCGTTGGCGGTATTCCATAGTCGAGCCGTATTATCCCAACTGCCAGTGAGCACCTGTGTCCCATCGGGTGAGAATGTAACCGCGCTCACCGCGCCGCGATGTCCGGTGAAGGTCTGCAAAAGCTGACCCGATGCGACATCCCACAGGCGGGCGGTGTTATCCCAACTGCCTGTCAGTACCTGCGAGCCATCGGGCGAGAATGCAACCGCGCTGACGATGCCGTTATGCCCCATGAAAATCTGGCGCTGTGTGCCTGTCGCGGTTTCGCTCATACGCGCTGTAAAGTCACGCCCGCCGATGAGGATAGTCGCGCCTTCGGGCGAGAACGTCATGCTGCTGGCTTCGCTCAACTGACTTGGGAAAACCTGCTGCGTATACAGACGCTCGACGACGCGCACGAGCGTGGCATCGGCTTGCGCGGAATAGGCGGTATTCAGGGCGCGAATGCCGAGCAAGGCCGCCGTTTCAGCATTGCCGCCGTTGCGCTCAAGGATGGCGCTGGCGGCTTCGGCCAAGCGCAAACTTTCAGTCTGGGCGAAGCGGTTAGTGGCTGTGGCACGATCTCGCAGCGCGAACAAAGCCACCATCACCGCCGCCAATAGCAGCACCGACAGCAGCACCGACAGCGCACCGAGCCGCCGCACAGCCCGCCGCCGAATGTCGAGGCGGCGCTGCTGCAAGGCGGTTTCTTGCTGCTGATGGAGACGTTCATGCTGAAGGCTGGCCAGAGCATAACGGACGTGCAGTTCGTCAGGATGGGGCGACTGCTCGGCGCTGGCCGTTATCCACGATTCGACCAGCGCGAGTTCCGGCCCACGCAGCAAGAAGCTGCTGCCATGTCCGGCGTTCTCCCACGCCTGCGCCTTCGTAATCAGCAGGCTCAAGGTTTCGATATAATCGAGTTCTTGTTCAGGGTTTGGTTGCTGAGAAGCAGGTAGTTGCGCTTTCAATATTTTCGCCATGTGCTGTCGCTAATGTTAGAAAAATTATCGCAGATCATTGTACCATCAGATCGAATCGTGCGATAAACTCTAGGGTAGTCGGCGCGGCCTTAAATAGCAGGAAAATGTTTCAGTTTGTATTAAAGAATAATTTAGATGCCGATCTTGACGCTTGAACTCTTAACATGCTATAAATTGTTTATGAAATATAAGTTGTTAGGCTTCTCATAAAGTACAATCACCTCGCAGCAGTTGAGGGTTCTTGATTGAGATCGCTACTACCCAACGCGCAATATATAGCTTATCCTGTCTCATCGACAGCAAGTAAGTCTCTAGGTGGAGAACGTGGTCTATCTCCCTCATAGAGATATGGGAGAGAGCAGTATGATCGTTAATGAAATGCTGCACGCTGCGCTAGATAGTATTTACTGCGCCGCATTTGCCGTTCACGGTGATGACATCTGTTTCGCAAATTCCGCCGCTTTATCCCTGTTTGGCGTTAGCAGTCCCGATGATCTCCGTTCGCTTGCCGTCTCTGACCTTATCCCATCCAATTTTCACGATGCGCTGCAAGGCTGGCCGTCGCAGACGTTATCTCTAGCGCCCTGTGAGGTTAAGCTGAACGTCCAGCTTAACAGCGAGGTTTGGGTACAGCTATCGGCTCAACCTCTGATGCTTGAAGATATGGCGGTGTCGCTCGTGACGGCCATCGACATCACACGGCAGAAGCAAGCCGAGACTCAAGCCTATATTTTGCAGCAGGTTATAGATGCTGTTCCCGACCCACTTTATACCAAAGACCGCGATTTATCCTTTTCGTCGGTGAACCGCGCTATGCGTCGCAGCGTCGGGATGGATGAGCCGGATAAGCTAATCGGACATACGGCATCCGAAATATATGGATCGAAATTCCCACTGGTATACGACATGGAACAACGCCTGATGCAAACTGGCGAACCGCTGCTTAATCGGGAAATGTGTATCGAGTCGCAGATGCAGTCAGGCGAGTCCGCATGGTACTCGGTCAACAAAATGCCGCTTTATGATGTGGACGATAGGATCATCGGCATGATCGGCGTTCACCATGACATTGAAGAAGTGAGACGACTGCGGGCGGCTTTGCTCGATGAAGAACAACGACGAGCCGATTTTGAGATCGAGAAGTCTAGCGAACTCAATGAGTTCAAGAAGCACATCATGGTTCGCGTGAGCCACGAGTTTCGGACGCCGCTTACGGTTATCTCGACGGCGGGTTATCTACTTGAAAATCATACCAATCGCCTGACAGATGAGCGCCGGGATTTCTACTTTCGCCAGATTGATACGCAGATCGGACATATGACCGATATGCTAGACGAATTGGCGCTGGTGATGCGCGGCTTACACAATCATCTGGAATTCAAGCCGACGACGTTTAATGTAATCGATCTCTGCAACCGCGTTGTTGAAGAAGCGGGCTTAAGGGGCAACTCGGAGCGTCAAATCGAGTTCACGGTTGAGGGTCAGCCAAGTATCGTCACGGGTGATGCGAAACAGATGTGGCGGATTTTGATGAACCTGCTGGATAACGCGCTGCGTTTTTCGCCACTGACCAAACCCGTATATTTCAATCTGCTCTTAGGGGCGGGCGTTGTTACGCTGCAAATCCGCGATGAAGGCATCGGCATATCTGCCCAAGACCTGCCGCATATCTTCGAGCCGCTGTATCGCGGTAGCAATATCAACGAAGTGTTTGGTCTTGGCATCGGACTGAGCATCGTCAAGGACGCGGTTGATCTTTGTGACGGGACGATCAGCGTCGAAAGTGCGCCCGGACTTGGCTCAACATTTACGGTTCGCCTGCCAGCGGGTTGATTTCGAGACAAACCCCGACCATTATCAACTGACATACCACCTGAACTTAACATGCAGTGTCATATCGCTTTTTACATTTATCACAGTAATGTGAAATGAAAGTATAATAGTCGCAAACTCCCGATTCTTATAAAGGATTTTTTTATGGGTGAACGTCAGCCCGTTCAAAAGCCTGTGCCGCCGACTATTTCCTCTATGCCCTCACAGGATTTGAAGGTGTCTACTCCTGAAGATGCGGGCTGGCGCAACTTGCCTCAAGCGAATAACCACGCACTTACACCGCGAAACGTATTGCAACTGCAAAGACTCTATGGAAACCGCGCCGTTCAGCGGATTTTCAGCGGACGGAATGAGCGTATCAACGCAGGCTTTGCGTCGATCCTTCATCGCGCCGGAAACGCGGTCATCCAGCGTGACGAGGTTGAAGAAACGCTGATTATTTTTAAGGACAGCGTTGATAACAAGAAGTACGAAAACGCGATGATCTGGTCACGCGAACTGCTCAAACTCAACAAGACACATGAGAGCGCCATCATCAAGGCAATCGAAACCGCTATGTTCGACTTCATGCACAAAGACTTTTCGCTGGCTCAATGGTGTGATACGGTGGAATTACATACAGGCAGCAAGCTCGAGCGGCCATCTGCCGAAGACCTCGAAGGGCTGTCACTCGTCGAGTTTAAGAGCACTGCCGAACTGCTGGACATGACGCTCCAGGGCCTTTTCAATTACTCCCTGCGGCAGTTGAACTGGCACAACAGCCCAAAAATCGACGCGACGACGGAGCGCCCAAAGATCCGCGCTTTGCTTCGTTTTGTGAGGATGCCGAATATCCTTGCAGGCTGCGGCGGTATGAAAGCAGACGATTTGCTCGACCACGGACTGCTCAAAGATGATTTCACGTATGAGCCATTGGTGCTCGAACTCATGCAAACCTACTGTGCCGCCGTTCGCGGCACTGTAGAAACCGTCGATATTCAACTTCCTGCCGGAGATGCGGGCCTTGCCCTTCGCTGGGGTTGGGCATTGCAGACGCTGCAAGCAGGCATGAGCGGTTCGCTGTTGAAGAAGATCATGCCACAGGAACAATTTGCAGCCTTAGAAGATAGCAAATTCGTCGACGATTTTGTCAGCTATTACCAGACATGTCACCCAAATCTTATGGCGAGCGATGGCTACGAAGTGAAATCGTATCTGGCAATGCGCGGAGAAAGTGTTGATCCGGTTTCGTATGACAGTTCTATATTGAAGGGTAAGGTGCGTAACTATCATCGCTTTGAGGCAAAGCTGCTGGAAGCGCTGAAAATTCATTATGGCGAGATCGACAAGCCTGATGAGGATCGCTTGCCGCTGACGTTGATTCTGCACTCTGGCGATGACCATAACGGCGGATTCCATCGTAACCCGAACATGACCGATGTCGTTACCAGTTCCAAAAATCGAACGCTGCTGATCGAAGGTGTCGAGTCGTTGGACGACATCAAAGGTCAGATTGGGCCGCTGGCGGAGCACTACGGCAAGGACGGGAAAATCGATCAGGTGTTGTTCGCCGGTCATGGCAATACGCGCACAATTGAATTCGGTATGCAAATCAAAGATGTTTCCGCTACCGCGCAGAACGATTTCAATCTCGATGGAGAATTTCTGGATGACGAAGATTATCAGTACCTTGTGCTGAATGTCGGTGACAAAATTACCGGAATTACGAATGTTGGCGAGGGTTGGGCAGAGGGCACGGCCAATGGCAAGAGCGGTCTCTTTCCGGCGGATCACACCGATGCCGAGATCAGAATTAAGCAGATGGATCTGAATCAGCATATCAATCTGGATACGAACCGGGAACGAAGCGACGCAGTATTCAACGAAGTGCTTGCGTATATGGCGACAGATTCGACCATCGGGGCACGCCAGCGAATCGTGTTCAACGCCTGCCTCACCAACTCTAACACTATTTATTCCGAACTTATTGGTAGTCCCGAAGAACAGCAAAAAGAAGTCCGTGAGCGACTGCTTGACACGGAGCATGACGCATACAGCCCCAGTTTGGCGACCTACGTGCGAAATAAGGTTGGGGAGTTGGGCGCTATTACCGTACTTGGCGCGAACGGTTCGACCATGCGTATGAAGTTGATCGATGATGACGGCGTGCTGCAAATCGTTTTGGGTCATGATCCGCAGGTGACCAATCCCGATAAGCTGGCTTATGTGCGCGAAGGTTATGACCCGCAGGGAGTCATACGCGCGGTACTGGAATGCTGGGCGGGCATCGGCGCTGATGAAGACAGCGAAAGCGGCTGGAAGAAGCGGCGCGAGGCCTGCTTCCATGTCATGAGCGAGCGTATCAAATTGCTCAACAGTTACAAATTGAACGAGGCTGTGATTAAGGTGATATTCGAACTCACCCTCAGGGAACCGGATAATGGCGAACTTATTCGTGCGCTTGAAGTGGCGGCGTTCCCGGCGTCGGAGTTTCACAGAAAGGCAGAAGTGAGCCTTGCAGCCTTGCAGCGTGTAGGGCTGTATCCCGGCGGCAGACTTCACAATTATGCCGCCGAAATTTTTGACGGGATTAGCAGCGCCGTGAGTGCTGAGGGCAAGCTCGTCATACACGAAGTGTGGATGAAAATCGACAGCGGTAAGAAAGGCAGTTTCATCGACCAACTGATGGCTTTCAACTGCCAGACCGCGGCCCCGTATCTGGACATTGATTTTATACTCGGTGGCCCCGCGCCGAAGCTGGAAGACTTGCTGGACGATCCGAGTAATCAACAGCAAATGCTGCTTGCATTCCGCGTGTTGGACGAACACTCCGATAACGCAGTTGCGAAGAATTACTTACTGTCCATCGTAAACAAAACTGAGCGGAAATTCCCCGATTATCTCAATGTTGATGATATCCTCAAGGGCAACCCACCTGTTGAAAAAATCCTCGAATGGATAGAGCTTGGTGCAAGCGCTGCCATTGATGAAGTCCCACGCTTTAACATCGACCTCGACAACGATGGCACGAATGACACTTACGTGCAGCCTCTTTCGCAATCCGCGACCATTCAACATCCAGCGCTGCTGTATCTG
>JACMMD010000853.1 GCA_014379235.1 Anaerolineae bacterium | reverse complement strand
GCTGATTGCGACGACCTTCGCATTTAGATGGAGCGTGTCGAGAACCTGTGGCAGGTTCGAAAATGGCAGCATAAAGCGGTCAACCAGATCATTGCCCGTTGGCAGCGTGTCTTTGGGCGGCATCTGCCAGCCATGCGCTTCGAGCAAGCGCACCATTGCGCTGTCGACCATAAATTCCCATGGCGAAAACATGCGAACGTGCCCCCATCGGCGCACATTTGCACCAATCGACTCGCCTGCTTCAAACACAATTGGCGTTTCACCGCGTTCAATAAGATGTGCGGCGGCTGCCAGACCAACCGGGCCAGCGCCGATAATTGCTACAGGAAGTGTGCTTTCCATGTGGTACCCCTAACGTATTGAAGAATGTCGATATGTTCAATTGTCGGTAGTCTAAGTCACATATCGAAGTTTGTCAATACGTCAAATGAAATCGGTTTACGCGCTGAACCCTTGACACATCGACAGTTATCAATATGATTAAGCTCATGAATACCAATCAAGTCCTCTTTGCAAAAGCCCTTGCTGACGAAACCCGACAGGAGATCATGACGCACTTATGCTGCGTATGGCTCAGTGTCAATGACATTGTTGATAAGCTCGATGGCAAGGTCAATCAACCCACCGTCAGCCACCATCTGAAAAAGCTTGAAGAAGCCGACCTCGTATACATTCGTGAAGAAGGCCGCTTCCGTTACTACACCCTCAATCAAGAGCAGTTTACCGTGTGCTGTGGGCTGCTGGTCAAGAATTTTGCCCCCAATTACGCTGAGAAGATCATCTCCATAGACGAAATCCCGGTCAAAGCAATCTCAGATTCATAGCCTTTTTTGAGCCTGCGTTGATGGTTTGAGAACGATATGCGCCAGTCACCGGAGCAAATGGACGAGATGTTTCAAAGGCTCGTCATGCCCAGTATTCATGGGCTGCTTGTTTAAGACAATTTTTGTCGCTGCAAACGCTCCACCAATTCCTCGACATGAACACGGATTGCGTCGCGTGAGCCTTCCGGGTCTTGGCTGACCATAGGCACATCATCCCAATATTCTATTGGCGCGGTGGCTTCAGTCAGTTCTTGCGGAGTACAACCAATAGAAACGATGAGCGCTGCACTTTCCAGTTCTTCGGGCATCATATGGCGCGGCTTATAGTCCGATACATCGACCCCATCCTTGAGCAGCATCTCGGCTACGACTGGCATCACCGCGTCGGACGGTTCCGTACCGGCTGAGTCACCCTTCGCAAACAAGCCAACCTGCTCCGCCAAGCGGTTGAAGTAAACTGCGGCGATAAGGCTTTTCGCTGCATTATGGGGACAAAGGAACAAAACGTTCGCATTCATAATGATCTCCTAGTTATTCACTCGTGTTTGACAGTCCTCTAAGTCTTGTGTTCTAACGCAGTTTGGGCGTACAGCGCGTCATAAATTAATCGTCCGTGCTCAATCGCTGTGTGGTCATCGGCGCTAATCAGCCGAATACCTCGACAGATGAAATCCAGCCCCGCTGCAGTTGGCTCGATGGCGATTTCCTGCGCCGTGTCCGCTTCATCAATCATGCTGGCGATGCGCGACAAAATCGGGTCATCCAACTTATATTCGTTCAACATCGTGTGGAATGTACAATGATTGCGGCGATGCGTCAGCCGCACACCGGGAATATCAAACGGTTCATAACCCTCTGGCAGCGGCATCTGACCGACAGGAATGAACAGAAATTTCGCCTGTAGGTCAATAAAGCGCCGGATGAGCCACGCACAACCCATGCGGTCAATACCCACGTTTTCCCATGTTAGCCACTTCATAGGTCATCAGCCCCTCTCCGCTGAAGCAGCGCTTCACGCACACGCTCACCAAGTTCAGAATGAAAATAATCCTGCTGTTTTGTCTGTTGATACTGCTTTGACAGCGCGGCAAGGTCAGGCTCATCCCTGCTCAACTGCGATAGGATTTCGCTGTAAACCGCGTCGGTTTGCTGTGTGAACTGTTCGACAAGCGGAGTGTCCTGTCCGGTGAACACCTCTTGCGCTTCCCACAGCGTCGCCATCCCGCCTTCCATATCTTTGATCTCGGTTGCCAACCATTGCAGCTTTTCGCGTGCGCGAGGAGTAGCAGGCAGCACCCACGCCGAATCTTGAAGCAAGATCGCGCCCATACCTTTCAGCTTACGCCACACGTAAACCCGCCGTGCTGACGGCTCATTTGGCACTTTGTAGATCAGCAGCAGCCACGTATTCATCAACCAACGCCAACCAACGGGTAAATTAGCAGACCGATCAGCGCAGCGCTGCCAATCAACACTGGCTCTGGTACGCGCTTTGTCTTCCACAGGATCGCCAATGTAACCAGCGCAATCAATACCGTCGGCACATCATGGATAGAACGTCCGGCGATGACGATCACCGCGCCGCTCAACGCACCAATCGCGGCGGCGGTAATCCCCTCCACAAAAGCGGCAATGTCGGGTCTTTTGCCATACTTCTTAAAGTACGGCGCAGGGATCACCGTCAATAGGTAACAAGGCAGAAACGTTGCTAATGCCGCAACGCTTGCGCCGGGAAAGCCCGCTACCAGATAACCAATAAACCCGACGGTAATCACAACCGGCCCGGGCGTTATCATCGCTACAGCAACGGCATCCAGAAACTGTCTTTCCGAAAGCCAGCCAAAATCGCGCACGACACCACTGTAGAGAAAGGGCACGATGGCTAGTCCGCTGCCGAATACGAACGCTCCCGCTTTGGTAAAGAACGTCGCAATATTCCATAACGTGGTTGGGTCAGTCTGTGAGGCTGCAAATGTCACCTGTGCCAAAAGCGGAACTGGAAGCAGCGCAGACAAGAGCTTTTCAGGGCGGAATGCTTTAGGCGGCGCTTTGACCAGCCATGTGATGACACCTGCCAGTAGAAACAGCAGCACTTCTTCCGACTCGGTGATAATCGTCAAGGCTGCCGAGATCAGATAAATGGCCCATAGCAGCCGATCTGTTCCAAGCGATTTGCGGCTCAACTTATACGCGCTGTAGGTGATAATACCGATGACACACGCACCCACACCGTAGAAAACCGCCTGCATCCACGACAGACCACCATATGCAATGTAGGCCATCCCCATCGCTACCACCATCACAAATGACGGCAGTACAAAGGCCAACCCAACGACAGTCGCGCCTAAGACACCATAATCCACATATCCCAGATAGATCGCTAATTGGGCAGCTAAGGGGCCGGGAGCTAATTGCGCGAGCGCCAACCCTTCTTTGTAGTCTGACTCGGTAATCCAACCGCGCTGTTCGATCAGATCGCGCTGCATATACCCGACAAGTGCAACCGGGCCGCCAAAACCAGCCGCCCCCAAGCGGAGAAAATAACGAACAAGCTGCCAGAGGCTGTATGGCGCTTTTACTTCTGCAACACCAATCGCGGTTTCCATGTGAGTATCCAATTTATGTAACTATAGTTACATGATACATCAATTCAACAAGAATACAAGCACCATAAATTAAATAGTCACCATAGACGAAGTAAACGTCGCATAATTAAACTCAGTCGATTACAAACTAAGGAAATACAAGATCGTAATGGGCAATCTCAGTGGCAGCCATGACTTTACTAGAATTCGACGAACGATAGAAAGCTGTCGCAGGTTAAAGAAAGACATGACAAAACTGAGGTTATTATTCCTCTTCTTGTTCATGACACTGGGTTTGGGCATAACGACCACAGCGGCACAGGAGGTATCCACCTTTGAGCCGGTGCTGTCCTTATTGTGGAATCAGGTTCGAATGCAGCCCGATGATTTCAGTATTGGCTGTATGCCACTGGACGCTCCAGTTTATTCGTTTCTCTACAATGCAGATGACACCTTCCCGCTCGCATCCATTTCAAAACTGCTCATCTTTATTGAGGTTGCGCGACGCATCGATATCGGCGCTATATCAGAGGATGAAACGGTTGATGTAGAGACGCTCAATCGTTATAACCTGCCGCGAACGGATCGCGGCGCACATGACCGCTTCATGGAGCAGTATCCGCCAGATGTACAAGCCATACCGTTGTTGGAGCTTGCAGTCGGCATGATACAGTACAGTTCCAATGCCGCATCAGACTATCTGCTTGATCGCCTTGTCTCTGTCAATTGGGACTCCCTGTATCAAAGGCTGTCCCTAACCTCCACCACATACCCGCATTCTCTAACCATGATCCCGCTGCTCATGAACAATCACGAGACGGGCAAAGTCACAATGGCGGATGTTGCATCCCTGTCAACGACGCAGGGAGAACGCTTTTTGGATCTATACATAGAAGACGAGCTGTGGCGTCAAGACGAGATTGACTATCGCTCGGAGCTGAGGAGCCAATTTCCAAGTTGGGACGTACAAGCAGCCATCCTTGAGCAGCATACCGCCACTGGAACGGTCAACGATTTCTTGAAAGTGCTGATGGCTATATATGGCGAGGGCGATGCGCTTTCCACAGATGTGAAAATGATGACGCGGACGGCCCTTCGCTGGGAAGATAGCCCCTTTATCAGTGACCACTATCTAGAGTATGGATCGAAGTTAGGATTCTACTCAGGTGGAACGTTAACGCTGCTTGCCTATGGTTACCCCTACGATGGCGCTCCTGTCATTTCAGCGACTTTCTTGCGTAACATCCCCCAGCGAACCTACCGCGAATTACTCCAACAAGATGCTATCGGTGAACTCGCGCACTGGATGAACTTCAATGGCTGTGTGGGTTTGAGGGAAGCCATAACCAGTGAAGATTAAATATTCAAGCAGAAGGCAGCGCAGTTCAAGTCATACAACCGTAAGCTGTATGACCATCAGGGCTAATGCTTGCAGCCGTTAAAAACCCCGTATGTCCTGCGATGGTCAGCGAAGTTGCCAAACCGATTCATGATTGAGAATTCGCTCGATTTGGAGTGGGAATAATTCGAAGTCAATTGGTTTAGCAATAAATCCCGCGAAACCCTTTGCTCTTGTTTTTGGAACAGCCTCGGATGGATCAGCAGCGGAAACCGCGACAATCGGTACATCCACGAAATCGGCAATTTCGCGGATGCGATCAAAAACATCGTAGCCAGTAACTTTATTCGGCAGCATCAAATCGAGTAGGATAATATCTACCGGCGCAAAGAGTTGTAACCCTTTAATGGTATCGGTGCCCCAACGGTCAAAGGCGATTTTGGCACCACTTCGTTCCAACAAAGTTTGGATAATGGCCCGATTCTCTACTCCGTCTTCTACGAGATAGATACGCTTGTTCTGGAGTGACATATTGCACGATCCTTAATAGCTTACACGCCAGATTGACTCGCCTCTCAAGATACGTCTGAGAATATCTGGAAAGACATCTTGATTGATTGGTTTAGAAATCACGCTGTGGAATCCACTCGTCCTCAGTTCTGCAATCTCCTCATTCATAACGCTGGCCGTAAGTGCGATGATGGGAACCGCTTCTAGGCTTTCCAAACCACGCAGCATTTGCAGCATTTCATAACCGTTGTGCGGATGCACATGAATATCCAGTAAAACGATATCTGGCAAAGGGTCTAATGCCTGAACTCTCGAGAGAAAATTTTCGCTATCGTCAAAGATTGCCACGTTCGATAAACCCATTGCCCTCACCAGAAGCAATTGCATGATCTCACGACTCTTTGGGTCATCTTCAACGTACAAGACAGAAGGATACTCTGACATATTGGAGCCTTCTTGATTAAAGAGCGACAAGCGCTAAGATTTCGGATTGGATAGGCAGCGTTATGTAAAAGGTTGCCCCTTCTCCAAGAGTGCTTTCCAACCATAAACGTCCGCCATGTGCCTCTACTAAGTTTTTAGAGATTGGCATCCCCAGTCCTGTGCCGCTCCCG
The DNA here is from genome assembly GCA_014379235.1 of Anaerolineae bacterium. Classification (GTDB taxonomy): domain Bacteria; phylum Chloroflexota; class Anaerolineae; order Aggregatilineales; family Phototrophicaceae; genus JACMMD01. The sequence goes on along the minus strand of JACMMD010000853.1, from coordinate 4,298 downwards.
TGACGTAGACCTGTTTCGGTTTGTTTAAAAGATTCAAAAACGGCGGCATGATCTTCAGGAGGTATGCCCGGCCCGCTATCCTTAACGGCCAGCAGAATATCATCATCATTTTGTCGGGCACTAATTTGGATAATGCCCGCGTCGGTGAACTTACACGCATTTGAAACTATGTTGAGCATAATCTGGAAAATCCGCTGCCGATCTCCCCTGATTAAAGGCAAGGTTTCAGAGATATGAAGATCCAATGTAACGGGTTTCTCCATAACTAACCCACCTGCTGTGGAGACGATACTCTCCAGAATTTCGCGCACGTCGATACTCTCCTCGACAAACAGCCTCAAAGAGCCTGACTCGATTTTAGAAATATCGAGTACATCATTGATCAAATTGAGTAAATGTGTGGCGCTGCCCACAACTTTGCCAAGCGCTTCGACCTGCTCGTCGGAAACGGGGCCCATAATCCCTTTGGCTACAAACTTAGTGAAGTTGATGATCGAATTTAGAGGAGTACGCAGCTCGTGCGACATACTTGCCAAGAATGTAGATTTGACCTGATCTGATTTTTCTGCGTGTTCTCGCGCCTGCTGTGTCTCGATCACACGACGTTCTAGCGCTGTGTTTAGCTCAGATAATTCAAGGTCACGTTTCTGGATTGCATCCGCCATCACGTTAAAAGTAGCGGTCATTCGACCAATTTCATCACTGCTGGTCACCGCAATCCGTTGTGAATAATCCCCCTGTGTGATCTGTTTCGCAGTACCTTCAAGTTCGCGGATCGGCTTCGCCACTGTCCGCACGACGATAAACCCGATACCGACAGTCGTTGCGATTAAAACTATGGATGAGACTAAATTTAGGATGAGGCTCTGACTAGCACTTTGATTACTAATTTCGCTCAGTTCCCGAAGTTTAGCAGACTCGGTTTGAAGCGCTTCCTGAAGCAGTCCTACATACTCACCACTCACCTGAGCTAGAGTGTTAAGCGCTTGTGAAAGTATTTCCGCGTCATTGACTTGGGTACTCAGAGTCAGGAACGTTAACCCACTTTGATAGACCGCCATTGAAGAGCGGCGCAGCGCAAGCGTTAATTCGGTCTCTTCGCCGTCGTAGGCGGCGGTTCGATACTCGTTGAGGCCCTCTTCCATAAGTCCCCAATTTGATTGAAACCGCTGCAATTCTTGGTTGTTAATCATTGAAATGCCCGTCAAGACACCAAATTGTGTCTTTAGGCTGTAAGAAAACACCTCTTGTACCAGCGCTGTCTCTGCGGCTTTCATCTTATCTAATGCATTGATAGCAGGGGTGGTGTGCTGTAATATCGCCTCGAAATTTCCAGTAGTCTCTTGTGTGGAATTAAATGTGGTAATGCCTTGTACGATCACGAGTAATGTGATGACCACAAAGGCAATGATTAGTTTCGTCTGAAGTTTCATGTTGCCCTACCGATATACCGTCAAGGCGATTCTATGTGATCGTTAAGTTAATGGTTTCTTAAAGTGTAACGTCATAAAGGTTGAACCAACATTAAGATTTATAACGGAGGCAAAAGCTATTGAGAAACCGAGCGGTGCGTTTCCAAACTTTAGAGGCAGCGTGTGTACGCGACTCACTGAAGCTAAAGTGGCGATACTTTCCGCCTCATTGCCAACTTCACAACTCCATCTCAGTGCTGATAGTCCCGTTGTGAAACACATTTCCTGATTGTTTTTGATGTGTAACCTTGGAATTTGGGAGCGAGGATAGTTAGTGTTAGAATGAGCCAGCTCTGTTTTGTGTTCAACTCTTAAGGTTCACGATAGTCACATTCTCTTAAACTCAATCCAAATCGCGGATGGGTTTTATTTTTGCTCACAATAGAGAGCAAATAGGGGGCGCATATGTGTGGGATCGCCGGTTACTACGACAAAACGGGCAGTGACCGGGCACCCGTCGGACGGATTGTCCTAGGGATGCTCGACGCGCTTGGCTGTCGGGGGCCTGATTCGGCTGGCGTGGCATTGTACAACGGCCACAATACTGGCTGCATGATTTTGCGCGTCAAACTCGGTGAGCGTGGTCACTTTGAGGAAAAGGGCTGGCATATCACCGAGCAAATGCGGCACTTCACCACCGTGCAAGACGCGACCACAACGGCAGAATACCTGCGGTTGGTGGTCGATTATCACGGCAGCCCCGACGAACTCGAACACTACATCGAATCGCTCGACCCCGAACTTGAGGTGGTCAGCATGGGGCAGACGTTAGAGATCGTCAAGCAGGTTGGCTCGCCGCAAAATCTGGACAGCACCTACAACATATCCACATTCACCGGCCCTATCGGCATCGGACACACTCGCCTCTCAACCGAGTCGCGCGTTGATCTCAGCCATTCACAGCCATTCTGGTCACATGGCCGTCCCGACCTTGCCACTGTGCATAACGGGCATATCACCAATTACCGCAAAAAGCGCTGGCGCTACGAGCAGCAAGGCGTGCATTTCTACACTGAAAACGATTCCGAAATCATCGGTGTGTATCTGGCCGAGCAGATGGATAGAGGCTTATCCCTCGAAGAAGCGATGCGCGAATCGGTCAAAGACCTCGATGGCTCGTTCAGCTACATCGCGGCGACATCCGATTCCATCGGGTTTGCCAAAGACCAGTTCGCGCTCAAGCCGCTGTTGGTAGCCGAAACCGACGAATTTGTTGTGATTGCAACCGAAGAAATCGCCATTCGCGCCGCGCTCCAAGAGGACGTTGCGGTTCGTGAAGCTCAAGCAGGTGAAATCAGAGTATGGCAGAGATAACTTGCGATGGCAAAACCATCCGGCAGATCAACGTAGAAATCAAAAGCTTGCTTGCAGACGGCGATACCGACATCGTTGTGAAGAACCCCGGTGCCAGACATAATCTCGGCGTGGGCCTCGTGCAGCCCATCAAGCTAACGTTTGAGGGCAGCGTCGGTTACTACTGCGCGGGCATGATTGATACTCCTACTATCCATATCACTGGCACAGCAGGCTGGGGACTAGCCGAATCGATGCTCAGTGGCACGGTGATCGTAGACAACAATGCTGGCAACGGCGTGGCCGCATCGATTCGCGGCGGGACAGTCGTTATTCGGGGCGATGCTGCGGCGCGCGCGGGTGTCTCGATCAAAGGCGGCATCCTACTCATCGGCGGTAACTGCGGTTACATGGCCGGTTTTATGGGGCAAAAGGGCAAAATCATCGTCTGTGGCGACACAGGCACAGCCTTCGCTGACTCGATGTACGAAACTGAGTGCTACGTTGGCGGGGCAATTGGCGACTTAGGCAACGATGCCGTGCTTGCTGAACTGCTCCCCGAAGATCAGGCTTTCCTAGAGACGACAATCCGCCACCACCTGCCCGAAAAATTCGACCAGCCGCAGTTCAACGTAGCGGCATTCAAGAAGATCGTATCCGGGCGCAAGCTGTGGAATTTCGACAAATCCAATTGGAAAACGTGGCGAGACGTACTGTAACACATCCGAGAAAACTGCCTAGAGAGGCTTGGTTTTAATGTCCGATCAAAACAGCAATGGCAATTTCCGCAATCTCAAGGCGAGCGGCACCTATGACCCCTCTGTTATGGAAGGCATCCATCGCAAAGCGGAAGAAGGCCTCTATGAAATGCGCGGCTTCGGGACACTGCGCGAACGCCGTTGGGCAACCTTCGACGACTTGACGTTCATCCCGTGCAGCCTGACCCGCATCCCGCTGGAAGGCTATCGTGAGCAGTGTGTCACCAAGACTGTGCTTGGTACGCGCCACGCGAAAAAACCCATCGAACTCGACATCCCCATCATGATTACGGGTATGAGCTGGGGCGCGCTCTCGCTGAATGCCAAAGTCGCGCTGGCGAAGGGTGCGGCGGCGGCAGGGTCATCGAACACCACTGGCGATGGTGGCATGTTGATGGCCGAACGCGAGAACAGCCGCGTCTTGATTTATGAAGTGCTGCCCTCGCGCTATGGCTTCAATATTCACGATCTCCGCAAAGCCGACGCGATTGAATTGACCATCGGACAGGGCGCAAAGCCGGGAACAGGCGGACTGCTGCTCGACTCGAAAGTCAAAGAGCATATCGCCGCCCAGCGCGATCTCCCCGTCGGCGTCGATCAACGCAGCCCTGCACGTCACCCTGACTTTCTGGGCCCCGACGATATGAACATCAAGATTGAAGAACTGCGCGAAGCCACCGATTGGCAGGTGCCGATCTTCGTCAAGATGGGAGCCACGCGCGTTTTTGACGATGTCAAGCTGGCGGCCAAAGCCGGTGCTGACGTTATCGTGATC
>JACMMD010000083.1 GCA_014379235.1 Anaerolineae bacterium | reverse complement strand
ACAACACCATCGCCCGTGATTTCGTCGTAAACCCATGTGACATGCATCAACTGTTCCACACGGTCAAGCGTGCTGTATGCCTGCTGCATCACCAGATGGCCGGTTTCCGGCTCGATGAATGTGCGCTCTAGCGCGATGGCATCGCTGTCCTGCGTGGCGAACGCTTCGCCCGCGTTCGGCAAATCAATCACCAGCAGCCCTTCAGCGTCGGTCAAGGCGCGCAGGCGCTTCAAGAGCGCGATCTGTGTCTCCTGCTCGTGGAAGTGCATCAAGCTATTATATGACAGCAGCGTCAGCTTATAGCTGCCCTTCAGATCGTAGGTCAGCACGTCACCATGAAGAAACGTCATCTTTTCGCGCAGGTGTGGAAAGCCCGACACTCTGCGCCGCCCGCGTTCGAGCATCGACGCCTCGTTGTCGATGCCGTGAACGTCGTAGCCTTCCTGCGCGAGATGCAGCATCACCCGCCCTGAACCACAGCCAACCTCGAAAATCGGGCCGCCGTATTCTTCGGCCAGTTCGCTGTATAAGGCGAGGTCGTCGGTTTTGTCGGTGTGTTCGGCATCGTAGAAGCGGGCAATCGTGGCGTAAAAACCCCGTACAGACGGCATAGGTTTTAGGATTCCTTGTCTTTCTTGTTCATGAAATCAGAGACGGCGCGGAGATGCGCGTCGGCTTCCCACAATGCCGGGAACAAGCTGCGCTCGAAATCTAAGGCTTCCGCGTATGGATGGTTGACGCCCGCTTGCAGCAGCGACTTGATGGCACGCACTGTACCCGCGTCCGCGCTGGCGATCTGCTGCGCCAGTTCCAGCGCTTGCGACAGCGACGTGCCGCGCTCGACCACACGGGTCGCCACCCCTAGTGCCTTGAGTTCGTCGGCGCGCATGATGTGGCCGCGCAGCAGCAAATCCAGCGCTTGCGAATAGCCGACCATTCGCAGCAAACGCTGGCCGCCGCCCCAACCCGGTATCAGGCCGAGCCGGATGTGAACAAGACCGAGACGTGCGTTTTCATCGACGATACGCAGGTCACAGGCCAGCGCGATTTCGCTGCCACCACCGAGCGCATAACCGTTGACCGCCGCGATGACCGGCACAGGCAGCCGTTCTAGCGTGAGCAGCGCATCGCCCATCAGCGTCACCATACGCTGACCCTGATCCGCCGCCGGATAATTGCTCAACTCCACCAGATCGCCACCGCTGCAAAACGCCGAGTCGCCCGCGCCCGTTAGGATCACAGCGCGTAAACGCTCATCCGCGGCCAACGCTTGCACCACCTCGGCAAAGCGCAGCATCGTCTCCACTTCAAGCGCGTTATGCGCTTCGGGGCGGTTGAATGTTAGTACGACAATGCCGTTCGGTTGGCTGTCTACAAGGAGTTTTTGGGGCGTGTTTTGCGACATAGGCAGCAGTGTACCGCGTTTTGCCGCATCGCTAAAGGGTTTGTCAAACCCTTTAGGCTTTGATAAAATGCGACACACATCAAATATTTTTCTAACGCAAGCGCACCCAACCAGTGCGTTTTTCGCTGTTTGTAAAAAGAGAAAATCAGTGGGGGTTTGGCTTAATGGCAAGTCATAAGTTTACTGTTTTCGGGGGAATTGCGTTTGTCGTGCTGCTGCTGATCGGGGTGTATGCGCCCGTGAGCGCGCAGTTCAACGGCCTCGATCTGGTCGCGCATCAGAACATTTCCATGCGCGGCGGGCCGAGCGTTTCGTTCCCGGAAGTCGGACTGCTCGAAGTCGGCATGACAATCCGGCTCGATGGTCACATTGCGCGTAGTTTGTGGGCGCGGGGTATCTCGCCAAGCGGGGTTGTCGGCTGGGTATCGGCTGACCTGTTCGGCGTCCCCTACGAACAAATCTACGACCTACCCGACATCACAGAAGACACTCCGTTCACGCTGACCGCTCCATCCGGCGCAGCACCAACCGCCCCACAAGCGCCCGCGCCCGTTGTCGATAGCGGCGCGCCACCACCCGCGATTGTTGAGCCGCAGGCGGTTGTCGCTCCCGGCGGAACTATCGCCGCCAATGTTGTCACACGAGCGAACCTGCGTACCGGGTCGAACCTCAACAGCGGCATCCTGTTCACCGTCGCGGTGGGCACACAGGTACAGGTCGAGGGCCGCGATGCCAGCTTTCTATGGGTGCGCGCTGTGCTGCCGGATGGCTCACGCGGCTGGTTGTTCGCTGAATATCTGACGATTGAACCCGGTGAAGTCGCCACGCTGCCGATTGTCGAAGGCGGCGCAAGTGGAGCAACCTCACAGGCCGCCGTTGTGCCGCCGCCCGCAGATGACACCGCATCGGAAGCGCCTGCCGCCGCACCAGTGGTTGCGGTTGCCAACAGCGCGCCCGTGCGCGGCTTCAATCTCGGCGGACACGTCCAAAGCCTATCATCAACTACCGTGTCCGCGATGCAGCAGGCCGGCATGACGTGGGTTAAAACGCAGTGGCGCTATACACCCGGCCAAGACCCATCAGCCCTCGCTGGTTGGATCAACAGCGCGCACGGTTCGGGCTTCCGGCTGCTGGTGGGCATCGTCGGCGCATCCAGCGACATCAATCAAGGCAGCGGCTATTTCGCGCAGTATGCGGCTTTTGTCGGCGGCGTGGCCGCTCAAGGCGCGGACGCTATCGAAATCTGGAACGAGATGAACATTGACCGCGAGTGGCCCAGTGGCAGCATCGATGCCGCGCTGTACACCGATCTGCTACGGCAGTCGTTTCAAGCGATCAAGGCCGCCAACCCGAACACGCTGGTCATCAGCGGCGCGCCTGCTCCGACGGGCTTTTTCGGCGGCTGTTCGCCTGCGGGCTGCGACGATGCGCCCTTCATTCGCGGCATGGCGGCGGCGGGCGCGGCCAATTACATGGACTGCATCGGCGTTCACTATAACGAGGGCATTTTGCCACCCAACCAGAACAGCGGCGACCCTCGCGGTAACAGCGGCTTTTATACGCGCTACTACAGCGGCATGGTCAACACCTACTACAACGCTTTCGGCGGAGCGCGTCCGTTGTGCTTCACTGAACTCGGCTACCTGACGCCCGAAGGCTACGGCCCCCTTGACTCGTCGTTTGGTTGGGCGGCGAACGTCACCGTCGCGCAGCAGGCGCAGTGGCTCGATCAAGTGGCCAGTATCGCGGGCAACAGTGGCCGTGTGCGTTTGTTGATTATCTGGAATGTCGATTTTACAGGCAGCTTCGGCGCAGACCCTATCGGCGGCTATGCCATCATTCGTCCCGGCGGCGGCTGTCCGGCCTGCCAACTGCTTGGGAGTTGAGCGTAGGTTAATCGTGGTTCACGACTTCAATATGGCGGGTTATAATACCCTGCTTGTGTAACACAACGTGTAGGGCACAACGTGTTGTGCCCCCACCAACCTTATCGTAAAAGAGTGAGGCTTAGAGTTCGTTCGATGTCCAAAAAAACGCTTAAAGAAGATACACAACCATTTACTCCGTTGAACTTGGACACCCCTACTCCCGAACCCCGCAACACCCGCCGGACAGGAGAATACGAACCTGTCGCCCCGCCGCGCAATCAGCAAGAAAACGGCGGCTGTGGCTGCTGGCTGCCCGCGCTGCTGACCGCTTTTATCGTCACGCTGCTGATCGGTGTCGGGCTATTCCTGCCGCCCGTTGATCTGTATAACCGTCTGTTCGGCGCGCAGTACGCGATGCTGGACTCGCTAAACAACGCGGTGACAACCAATGATGGACTGACTCTAGTCATCGACCCCGCCGATACGGGCGATGGTTTTGGTGTGGCGCTGGCTTCCGTGCCGATGGAGTCGTTCGTCGCGGGCAATGCCACCAACGGCGCTTGGATTTCCGAAGCGCTGGCCGCCGCGCCGCCGTATCTCTCGCTGCAAAGTCCGGTTTACAGCATCAACACCACAGGCAGCGAACCCGGCGCTGTCACCTTGAGCGTCAACTTGCCGCCAAACGTGGGCAATCGTGACATCCTCGACCTGTATAGCTGGAACACCGACAGCCGCGAATGGGAATTCGTACCGTCGCATTCGGATGGCACCAGCAGCCTGATTACAACCGTCGCGGATGTGCCCGACCATTTGGCACTGTTTCAAGCAGAGCCGCCCGAAGGCCCGACGGTGTTGGTCTCGGTAGACATCTCTCATTCGCTCACGCCGGAAGTGGCCAGCCTTGCGACGATTGTCTCTCCGGCGGGTTTGCAGCCGACGCTCGAAGGCACATT
>JACMMD010000852.1 GCA_014379235.1 Anaerolineae bacterium | reverse complement strand
GCCGGCCCAACGCGGCGGATGAAGAAGTCGAAGCGGTGGCCATGAGTATTGGCGGCGGCGAATGGCTGGAGACCTTGCCTAACGGTCTGCAAACGGATGTTGGTGAACGCGGCTCACGCTTGAGTATGGGCCAGCGCCAGTTGATTAGCCTGCTGCGCGTGCTGCTGCAAAAGCCGGATATTTTCATTCTGGACGAAGCGACGGCCAGTATTGACCCGTTCACCGAGTTACAAATTCAAGAAGCGCTCAACCTGATTTTGGCGCAGTCCACGTCGATTTTGATCGCGCATCGCCTGAGTACGGTTCGCAGCGCAGATCGCATCATTGTGCTACGGAACGGCGGCATCATTGAAGAAGGCAGCCACGAGTCGCTGATGGCGCAGGGCGGCCACTACGCGGAACTCTACGACACCTACTTCCGGCATCAGAGCCTCGAATACGTGGAGAAGGCGAAAGAGGTGTTAGCATCCGGTACGGACTAACGACACATTACGGCAGCGGATATTCTGGCATTGGTCGAAATGACACTGCACTCCGCGCTTTTTGCATTTCGCTCCAAGCCTCATCGACTGACCATGTGAGGCGAAGGTGTGGAATCAACGTGTTCTGTTTGGCTACTGTCTGCGCGTCGAAGAACCAATAGATTGGCATCAGCGGTGAAACACGAAGCGTACTTCCTTGCGTTCGTTTGGTAAGGTGATAGTTTCCGTAATTTCCACGCACGGCGGCAATCACTGATGAGCAGATCACGCTGGGATATTCCGACTGCTGATCAAATACGTCCAGCACCGCTTCCTCAAATCGTGCGTAACTCTCCATATCTTTGAGAAGGGAACACGAGCCTTTGAATGCGCCGATTTGTGTGAGGTTCGCTATATTCTCGAATAGATGCGAGTAGCCAATTTCCAGCTCAATGCCTAGCCCTAAGCAGGCGATAAGTTTCACTGGCACACTTTGGAGTTCATTGACTGCCAGTAGTGACAAAGAGTCTTCAAACATCGTGCCGGGTTCGGGTTCGTCACCGCGCATCAGGCTATCAACACCACCATCGACGAGGAGAATGGCATCGATACCAAGATGCTTGACGAGTGCAGCGTAGTTTTTGATGAGAGGGCGAGCGCCAGTTTTTTCGAAGCACCAGATCGTAATGTCCTCGTTGCGTTCGTTGTAGAACCACTGCGCTAAATAGTATTCAGGGAAGTAGTCGTGAACTTCTTCCGTATCCCCTGTAATACCTATCAATGTATCGGTTAGTTCTTCGCCTTCGTTGAGTGACTCAAGATCAGAAAAGCTCAGGCTGGCGAGATGAACGTCATAACCGAGCTTCTCCAGTTCAAAATAGAGTGGTAATCCGCAAAACACATCGAAGCCGCCGCCCATCCCCGCAATCAGGATGCTTTTGGAGTTTGCCAAATGGCTGAGTATCGGAAGATTTAACTGCATCGAGGCCCCCTGTTAGCCGCAACAATTGGTTACAGCATACGGGAACGTTCGATACACTCGAAATAAGCGAATGGTTGGATTGAGGCGGGAAAGTAAAATGTGCTATGATGGAATTTATAATCATAATCTCACCACGCTATTTTACGACAATTACATCTCTCCAATTCTCCTAACTACCACACGATCAATCCAAATCGACAAAAGTTTCATGTGACGCACGAATCAGATCACGCTGGATTTCATGTGCGTCGGTGTAGGGTGATTCGTACTCGTGGCGGAAGTCTGCTTTCTTTTCTTCGGTGTACAAAATTCGCGCTTCGGGAAAGCAGCCCTTTGCCAGATGCGTCAGCGTATCGGGATGGGTGTTGCCAGCGCGAACGATGGTGATGATCGGCGCAGTGGTCGGGTCGATGGTTGATTGGCTTAGGCGGAAGATGGGGAATGAGCCAAAGCGTTTGCGGCGCATTTGGCCGATGAGTCCGTGTCGGTGCAGCGCTTGGTCGATCATTTGCGCTTCAAGCGCGTCAAGGCTGCTCACGGCGACGACGGGCGCGGCAATCGCACAGGCATAATCCACCGCGCCCGGAGCGAACGGCTCTTCAGGATTGCCCGTGATATTCGACGAGCGCACGTCGAAATAGGGGATGTTGTGCGTGTTCCGTAAGTAGTTGAGTACCGGATCATCTTCGGGAAAACAAAACACCTGTATCTCGCCATCTTCGTTGATGCAGTGCTGGCCTAACGTGCGCCCCGCTTCATTCGCGGGAAAGCGAATGAACAACACGCCGCGCAGAAGATCGAGCGCGTTGGCATCGATGGCTTTCAAAATGGTGGGATGCAGCTTGCTTCTGTCCATCCAGCCGAGCGCATCGCTGAGGCGGGCGACCATCGACACTGTTACCAGTTTGCCGCCTTCACCACGCGCCGCGCCAACATCAGGGCGTGCCGCATCGACAAAGGCCGTGCCGTAGGTCGCGCCCATATCCAGTAGTGCTGGCCAGCCGTGAGCGATGGCATCGCCAAACGCCGAAACGCCCTCGTCTGTATTGAGATAGACGATTTTCAACAGGGATTGCGAAAGCGCCGAATTGACAACCGCGCCCGTCATGATAAGGGTGCGGCGTTTGCGGTCTTCTAAATGTTTGCGATAGTCTGAAGTCACTTTGATTTCCCCTGTGTTCATTGCGATTATCGTTACTATAATACGACGGCTCAACCCGAAAGGGTCGCTAAAGTCCTGTAAAAAATTCCGGCGATTGTTACCACGCTTTACGCTACAATAACGCCCTATGGTTACGACAAACCTTCAACTCGCCAATGAACGCACCGCTCAAATGATTAACCGGATGCAGCGTTTTGCATGGATGCCACTCGTCCCGATTCTGATCGTGTTCGTGATTCTGTCGATCATCTATGCGTGGGCCACGCCGCCGCTCGAAGCGTCGGACGAATTGTGGCATGTCGGCATGGTAAACTTCATCGCAGACAACGGCGCATTACCTGTACAGGATGCCGCGAACCCTGACGAAGTAACCGCCTACGAACAAGAAGGCAGCCAACCGCCGCTGTATTACATGCTGGCGGCAGGGATCACGCAGCTTTTTGATCGCAGCGATTTCGAGGCGGCGCGTCAGCCGAACCCTCATGCGATTGCAGGTATTCCCGGCGCGATTGGCAACAAGAATCTGGTGCTGCATCCCACGCCGCCGAATACTGCGCTGATGGTGTATGCGCTGCGGGCGTTCAGTATTTTGCTTGGCTGCGTGACAATCTGCGCGGTATATGCGACAGCACAATTATTAGCGTCTGACCGTCCAATTATTCCCGTTATAGCTGCTGGATTGACGGCCTTTAACCCGATGTTTTTGTTCATCACGGTGTCGGTGAATAACGACAATCTGGTGACGGCGCTCAACAGCCTCGTGGTCTGGCAGATATTATTCATGCTGCGCGATGGTCTTTCGACGCGGCGGAGCGTGGTTATCGCGGTGCTGGTCGCGCTGGCATCGTTGAGCAAGTTGAGCGGCTTAGTGTTGATGCCTGTCGTTGGGCTGGCAGCGCTGATTATAGGCCGCAAAAACTGGCGCGGGTTCGTTATGTTTTGCGCGCTGTTGGCGGGACTGTGGCTGCTGCTAGCGGGATGGTGGTATCTGCGTAACGTCATGCTTTATGGCGAGTTGTTCGGGACGCGCACGATGGTGGCCATTGCCGGAGCGCGTGTAGAACCG
>JACMMD010000851.1 GCA_014379235.1 Anaerolineae bacterium | reverse complement strand
GGCGAAGGGTGAGGGTTCTCGTCTGCTACTCGAAGTGCTTCGCTGCCGCCTCGAACATCATCGCAATCGCCCGTGCGCCGCCGTCCGTTTTTCCGGCGGAACGTTCACCCTGCCAGCTTGCGCGCCCGATCTGCGACTGCATATCCTTGGTATCGTCCGCGCCTTTTTGCGCGGCGTCCGCTGCGGCGCGGAAGGTGTTGGCCAGCGTGGCATCTTCGCCGTATTCGCTAACGGCGGCGCGCATGGCCACAATCGCTGGCGCAATCGCATCGAGCATAGTCTTGTCACCGAGCTTGGCTTTACCGCGCTCCATCAACGCATCGAGCGCAACCTGCGTGGCATCCGCGAGTTCGCTCAAGTTGGCTTCGTGCTTATCTTTGAGCGACATGCCGCCCTTCATCAGCGCCGTGCCGAACAGCGCGCCAAAGCTGGACGCGCCAGCGCTCGAGAACAGTTTGCCCATGCGGAACAGGAAGCGCCCTAAATCCTCATCGGGGTTTTCAGTCGTTTGCAGCGCCTCACGGATAGCAGTAAAGCCGCGCTCGACGGTGCGCCCCAGATCGCCATCACCGAGTTCAGCGTCAAGAACAGTCAGTTCATCTTTGCGTTCGATCATGTCTGCCGCCACCGCTTCCAGCAGCGCCGCGATTTGTTCGCGGGAAAGGGTTGTCGCCATCGTTCGCCTCTTCGTTAAACGTACTGGCTCTGCTCAAAGAACGGCGACGATGCCGGAGCATCCAACAGCCGCTTGAGTTCGTCATCGAGGCGCATAATCGTCAGCGATGCGCCGGCCATTTCCATTGACGTGGCGAAGCGCCCGATGTAGGGGCGATACACACGAACGTTCTCAGCCTGCAAGAGTTCTCGCAGGTGCGCGTACATGATGTACAGTTCTTCGAGCGGGGTCGCGCCGAGACTGTTGAGCATCACCGCGACTTCGGTGTTCACGATGTCGAGGTCAGCCATGATCGGGCGCAGCAGTTGGTCAGTGATTTCGTCGGCGCTTTGCAGCGGCCCGCGCCGGATGCCCTGTTCGCCGTGAATGCCCATGCCGATTTCCATTTCGTCGTCACCGATGGTGAACGTTGGCCGCCCGACCTGCGGCACGGTACACGGGCTGAGAGCCACGCCCATACTGCGTGTGTTGGCGAGGGCGTGTTCCGCCGCCGCTTTGACTTCGGCTAAAGTGCCCATTTCTTCAGCACGAGCGCCCGCGATCTTGAAGGCGAAGATCATGCCCGCGACTCCGCGCCGGCTGCTGGCGCGTTCGGCTGGCGCGCTGGCTACGTCGTCCGCGACGAGTACCGTCTCGGTTTCGATGTCTTCCATCGCGGCTTCGTCAGCGGCGGTAGCGAAGTTCATCACGTCGCCGCCGTAATTGCCGAACAGGTGCAGCACACCCGCGCCGCCGTGAACCGCTTTCGTCGTTTCGTACATCTGGTCGCTGGTGGGCGAGGCGAACACGTCGCCAACCGCGCAGCCATCGAGCAAGCCACGCCCGACGTAGCCGAGAAACACAGGCAGATGCCCCGACCCGCCGCCCGTGATGATGCCGACTTTGCCCGTGACAGGCGCATCAGCGCGGACGATGCAGTGGATGTCACCCGCCGCGCTCTTGAGCCTACCGGGATGAGCGGCCAGCAGCCCTTTGAGCATCTCCGGCACATAATTCTCAGGGTTATTCAAAATCTTTTTCATGAGTTTCCTCTTTAGCGCCTACGCGAAAGAGCGACTATAGCCGATCAATCTGAGGGTTTCAAGCAGAGAAGGTGACCTGAGTTCCACATCTCTTGAGCTAATTTCTGATTGTGTCTCTGCTCAATTCGAACATTGGTTTACAATGAGACAGGATTCGAAACAACCATAATAGGCGAACAAACAACATGAATACCTCAGCCGAAGCGGTTCAACTCTTGCAAGAAGCGCTCGCTAAAACAAAAGCGGCGACAGGCGTGATTAACGATCTTATCGTCGCACATGATTATCAGGATGTGGCCGGATTGGTCACGCAGTCAACGGCGGCGCTGCTCGAATCGGCAGTAGCACTGTTGCAATCCAACGATGAAGATGCGCTCGATGCAATGGAACGCGCCGACGATCTGCTCGATACCGCGTGGAGCATCATTGACCGCGAGACTGACGAGGAGTAACCGCCTCAAACCCTTGTTTAAAGGTGGAGCGTTTGCGCTGCTTGATGGCTTCGTTTGAGCCGCCAGCCAGCGCAAACGGTTCCACATTCTGACACGCTTTACCTCAATAAGTCTCCACATCTCCCCCATACCTTTAAGATCAAAGTACACATCGCACTTTGTGGGAGACGAACGCATGATATTGAACCACATGAATCTGACCGTTACTGATGTGATGGCCGCAGAGAACTTCCTCGTCAAGTATTTCGATATGCAGGCCTATGAAGGCGAAGATCAGCGAGATAACTTTCGCTTTCTGTTTGACGACAACGGCTTCGTGCTGACGCTGATGCAAGGCTCACGTAAAACTGAAGTCAAATACGCCGCGAACTTTCACATCGGCTTCGGCCAACCAAGCGAGGAGCGCGTCAACGAGATCAATCAGCGCCTCAAAGACGACAATTTTGATGTGCAGCCGCCGCAGAGATGGCACGCATGGACATTTTACGTAGAAGCCCCCGGTGGGTTTACGGTTGAGGTTTTCTGCTGATAGACGACGTGTGTTGCGGCGGCATTGAAACAGGGGTTATCATCCACGAAATTTGACACCACCATCCACAAAGAATAGACCTCATGCCCCGAATATTGATTGCCGAATGTAAGCAGGAAGTTTCGACGTTTAACCCCTATCTCAGCCATTACGACGATTTCGACATCAGCTACGGCGCTGCCATTCTGGATGTGCATCGCGGTTTGCCATCGGAGATCGGCGGCGCGCTGACGGTGTTTGAAGCGGCAGGTATCGAGCTTGTGCCGACCTACAGCGCCCGTTCAATCACGTCCGGCGGCACGTTAGGCGCGGCGGATTTTCGGCGCATCGCGGACGAATTTCTAGCGGCCATTCGCAGCGCGCCGCCTGTCGATGGCGTGTATTTCTCGCTGCATGGCGCGATGGCCTCTGAGGACGAGTTCGACCCCGAAGGCTATCTACTGGCCGAGACGCGCAAAATCTTAGGCGAGAGTGTGCCCATCGTCACCTCGCTTGACCTGCATGGTGTCCTCACAGACCGCATGTTGCAGCACAACGACGCGATCACCGCCTATCACACCTATCCGCACGTCGATTTTTACGATACAGGTGTACGGGCGGCGCGTTTGCTGCTGCGGATTATGTCCGGCGAGGTCAAGCCCGTCATGGCCAAAGTGGAGATTCCGGCGCTGGTACGCGGCGATGAACTCATCACTGCGACAGGCTTGTTCGGGCGCAGCATCCGCGCAGCACAGGCGCTTGAACAGTCTGGCGCGCTGGCGGCGGGCATGTTCATCGGCAACCCGTTTACCGACGTGCCTGATTTGCGCTCCAACAGTTTCGTGATTACCGATGGCGATGCAGCAGCAGCCGAACGCGAGGCGCTGCAACTGGCAGCAGACTTCTGGCAGGTGCGCGAACATCTCCATATGAATCTCACGTCGTTGAGCGAAGCCGTTGACATCGCGCAGGAGATCACCAGCGGCACGGTGATCTTCGCTGACCCTGCCGATGCCACCAGTTCCGGCGCGTCGGGTGACAGCAATGCGATTTTGCGGGCGCTGAAAGATGCGGGCTATCAAGGTCGGGCGCTGATGCCGTTCGTCGATCCACCAGCCGTTGAAGCGGCCTTCAAGGCGGGCGTGGGCGCTGTGATTCAAATCACCATCGGCGGCCAGATGGACTCGCGCTTTGAACCACTGCCCATCACGGCGCGGGTGCGGCTGCTGTCTGACGGCGATTTCATCAACGAGTCGCATGGCTCAGTGTGGCATGGCGGCATTACGGCGGTGCTCGAAGCCCATAACTATACGCTGGTAGTGACCAGCCGCGCTGTCAGTCTATATGATCGCTCGCTGTT
>JACMMD010000850.1 GCA_014379235.1 Anaerolineae bacterium | reverse complement strand
TACTGGGTGCTGTCCGCGAGAGCGTTCGCAATGCTGCCGTTCACGGGCGCGGAACAGATGCCACTTCGCCGCTCAATCTGTCCGTTCAGGTGGTGTTCGAGCCGCAAAAAGGGCTGGCGATTCACATCAGCGATGATGGCGTAGGAGTCGAGGGCGCGAACGCAGTTTCATCGGGAAGCGGTAGCGGACTCGCACTGCACAGCGCCCTTCTCGCGGCGGTTGGCGGATCGTTGACACTGCAAGCGAGGCAGCCGCATGGGACGCAGGTCTGCCTGTTGGTCGAGGGCCGTCAGTCTGTTGTCGCTTGAATGTGTTACAATCCGGTTTGTGCGTCATTAATCGCTTCGCAGGGGGTTCACATGACAGATATCAAGGTCTGGGAGAATCGTAAAGATGCCCTGTTAAAACATCTCAGTTCGCTGCACACGATAGCACAAGGGCAGATGTTCCCGGCAAGAAGAGAAACGATTATGCTTCTACTGGAACAGTTAAACACGTTTGCCCCTCGTTACTTCGATTTTTTCACCAACGGATTTTCAGAAAATCCACAGTCAGGCATCGGGCCGGGCTTCTCCCCCTCGAAGGACTTTCAGCAGGATTACGTTCTGCGGCAGGTGGTGAACCGTCTGGCGATTGATCTTCAAGTGCTGGAACGGATCATCGTTGAGCGCTTGCTGACGCCGCAGTATGATACGCTGCTGCGCGCAGACAGCCTCGCGTATGAAGCGCTCAAGCCTGCCAAACAAATGGGACTGATTGACGACGACACAACCGCCATCACCTATTTTGAAAAGACCGCCAATATCCGTGTTATCCCATATGCGCGGGTGGCGCTCGTCGGCATCCCGATGTCCAGCACAAAGCACCCGCAAGACCTGCTGGCTATTCCGCACGAGATCGGCCATTACGTGTATTGGAACGGCAAATTCCCTAGCGGCGAGGTTCGCTTTGTGCCGCCGAACAGCGCCGTGCCACCGCAGCGCGTTCACAAACTGCTGGATGACTATAAAGCGAAGAAGAGTGTCTGGTTAAAAAACTGGATCGAGGAGATTTTCGCGGATGTTTACGGCGCTCTGGTGAGCGGTGCGATAGGCGCACGCAGCTTGCAGGACGTAGAGAGCGAAGCATCGAACACTCAGTTTATCGAGGACGACTTCGAACATCCGACACCGTTGATTCGGCCCTTGATTTATAACCGCGTCATTCAGTATCGCTACTGGGATGCGCCGCCGCCCAATGACGACGATGCCGCGTTGGCCGCTTTATTGGCCAATGAGACTAAGCCCGCGCCGCACTTGAAGGCGCTGACGACCAAATGGCAGGCGACTGTCGATAAGCATCATATGGGAATCGCCGCGCTTACAGTGCGTACCTCGAAAGCGAGAAACACCGATCTAACCATTAACAGCATCAAGGCGCAAATGCTGGACGCGGTTGACGATATGCTTAAACTGCCACAGCTTTTCGGTGGTCAGCTTCGCCAATGGTTACAGGATGACGCTCGTGGGAAAACTGCGAAATGGCCGGCTTTGCTACCCAATGATTCTGATCTCGTGAACGCGATGACACAAACAGAGGACACACTAAAAGCGTTCCCTCCTCAGAACTTGGAAAACCTTGTTTTGCCTACGTCTAATGTTGACCTATGGGATACATGGAAAGGTCAATATGACCTCTCAGCCGACCCCGTTGACGAGGCGGAATGGCTGAAAGTGCTGCGCTCCGAAGCATGGACGACGGAAGGGCCGCACGGACGAGACCGTGATGGTGGTTAGATAGTTTGTGGGCCGTTTATCCGTGCAATTTTGGCTTCAATCGCGGATGCCTTATCGGCCATACCCAACTCGATATACAACGTGAGACCCTGATAATAGGCCATCAGGGTTTTTTCGATTTGCGCTGAGGCCAGCCAAATGTCGCCAAGCAGATTATGCGTGCGGGCGATATTGCGGCGGCTGCCGCTGCGTTCGAATAAGTTCAGGCTGACGAGTGCAAGTCCTAAAGCCGATTCAGGCGCGGACATCGCCATGTAAATACTGGCGTTT
>JACMMD010000849.1 GCA_014379235.1 Anaerolineae bacterium | reverse complement strand
TTGTATACCGCCGATGACAAGGCTCTGGAAGACGCTGTGTGCGTTGTTGGTAATCACGCCGATTGGCGCGGGGTTTACGTTGTTCGATGCTCTCATATCAGCCCGATCTCTGACTGAATCGACTTGGCCGCCGCGCCGATGGCCACTAAATTCGGCGTGCTATCGACGGAAAAGGTTGTCGCTTGCACCAATTCAGGCAGCACAAATTGACGAGTCTTATTCACGATGTGGTTCAAGAAAGGCTCGCCAAGATCAGCGATAGAACCGGCCAACGAGATATGGTCGGGGCGGTGCAGAGCGATGATCCACGCGAAGATTTGCGCTAGATAAGTGGTGAGTTCTTCTTGCAGGGCCAACGCCGCCGCGTCACTATCGACCAGCGCTTGACGGATATGCAGGTAAGTAAGGCCGCTGTTGAGTAGAAGATCGCTGCTGTAGTCTCTGCTGAGTTCGTAGGCGCGACGGCGAACGTCGTACCAGCAGAGGAAATCCTCAAGTGGGCCCTGCGTTTGATGTCGGTTTCCGGCGGAGAAAAAGATCAAGTGGCCGATGTCGCTGCCTGTATGGTAGGTCAGATCACCGATGACCAACCCGACGCCCACGCTGTCACCGACTAAAACGGTGGCAAGGCTGGCGGCATTCTCGACGCTGCCAAAGGCATACTGGGCCATCGCCGCGAGTTCGGTACTGTCGGAGATATAAACCGGCACTCGATAGTTCGATAACAAATGCGCTAACGGAACATCGTTCCAACCGAAATGCGGCGCGTAGCGGATAAGCCCTTCGTCCTCATCGACCACCGCCGCGATACCGATGCCGATGCACAGCAGCGGGGCTGAAAGCTGCGCCATCAGTCCGTTGATGACGGCGTTCAGCGTCGGGAAGAACTGGTCTTCGTCGCCTGCGATAAGCGGGCATGAATGTTCCGCGATCACCTTGCCGTCGAGGTTGGTCAAGACGCCGAGAATGAGATCGCCCGTAATTGAGACACCGATCACTTGCCGCGCTGTCGGTACGAACTTGAGCAGGCGCGGACGTTTGCCGCCGCTGTCGGTGGACTCACCAAAGCCTTCTTCGACCAGCAACCCGTCGTCAATGAGTTCGGCCACTAAGTCAGAGACGGCGGGTTTGGTCAGTCCGGTTTCTTGCGCGAGCGCGGCGCGGTTGCCAGCGATGCCATTATAGACCGCTCTCAGCAATAGCTGGCGGTTGTGGCGCTTAACCTGACTTCCGGTTGCCTTTCCCGTTTTTAGCACGTTCGTTTACTCATTCAACATCAAAGCTGCTGCAACGTTGGCAAGTATAAGGCAAGCGTTGATTTGAGCCAACTTAAAGATTCGGCACATAGTCTACTCGCCCCGGTATCGAGCAGGGAAGAACACCCTCAGCGTTGATTTCCCCGAACAGAACCCGTGTCGCTGCCTGCAAGGTGACGCCGCGAATGCCATAGGTGCAGAGATAAGTTTCGATTTCAGGGAACACGCTCAAGTCATAGGGTGTCCGCAGCGCGATCACAATCGGGCGTTTGCCGCGCAGGTGGAGTTCGCGCACCAGCGCCGCTTGACTTTCGTCTTGATCGGCGGCGATTGTGCCGACGATGACAATATCGGCTTTAGCAGCGGCTTCGACAATGGCGCGGATTTCGACTTCGGCGGCTTGTTGGCGGAACTGTAAGCTGATTGTGCGCGAGTGCCGCTGCTGAATGAATTCCGCTAATTGTATGGTGACGTGTGATGATGTATCCGCCGGAGTGAGGTCTAGCGGAATCGGAGTTATCACGGCGATTAGATCATCGGCGGACGGGCGCAGCGGAAGTTGACCGCCATTTTTAACCAGCGTGATCGAGCGTTCGGCAATCGTTTGCGCGATCTGACGATGCTCCGCGCTGCCAACGACATCCAGCGAAGGCAATGCCGCCGGTATGCGCTGACGCATTGATTGAATGCGATCTACTGATAATGGGTTTTCGAGATGCGCGGTTTGTTGTCCGAGTTCGAGTTGGTCAGTCAGGTGTCCGAGCAGCACCATATCGACTCCGGCTTGGAGCGCGTCGCGGACACTTTCGAGCTTGCCCCGTCGGGCCACCGCCTGCATGTCCATCGCGTCGGTGATAACCAAGCCGTCGAAACCCATTTCGTTTCGCAGTAGATCGTGAAGGATTACAGATGAAAGGGTAGCCGGATTGCGATCATCAAGTGCCGTGAACAGAATGTGGCCGCTCATAATGGCGCTGACATTGGCCCGAATGGCGGCTCTGAATGGCACGAGTTCGACAGTATTCAGACGAGAGCGTGGGTGGATGTTCACAGGCTGGCTGTCGTGCGGGTCACTGGCAACGTCGCCGTGACCCGGAAAGTGTTTGGCAGTGGCGAGGATACCTTCGTCCTGCATCCCGCGAATGACCGCCGTGCCGAGATCGGCCACGAGTTCCGGCTCTTCGCCAAAGGAGCGGATACCGATTACAGGGTTGGCCGGGTTGACGTTCACGTCCATCGTCGGCGCGAAGTTCAGGTTGACACCCATCGCCAGCAGTTCACGCCCCAAGACTAGCCCGTACTGATAGGCGAGTTCCGGCGAACGGGTCGCGCCGAGCGCCATGTTGCCGGGAAGTTCAGTCGCGCCGTTGGCGATAGCTGTCAATTGGCCGCCTTCCTGATCGACGCCGATGAGCGGTGGCAGATGCCCACCTCTGGCGGCGGCATCTCGCAGCGAGTCGGTCAGCATTCGTAACTGCGCGGGCGACTCGATATTTTGATTGGTGAACAGACAAAAACTCGTGATTTGTCCGCTTTCCACGCCATCGAGGATGGCTTGTGGCGCGACGTATCCCTTAAAGCTATACATAAGCTGCTGCACGATAAAACCACCTTTTATGGGTTTCGTTGAAACGAAGCAGTCGGGGGCGTTTGCTCGTTAGCCTTTAATCGCACCGGACAAGCCGCGAATAAACTGCTTCTGAAAGACCAAAAACATCACAATCATGGGCACGGTTGCCAGCACCACTCCGGCGGCGACGGTACGTAAGTTGCCGCTGAAGAAGCCGCGCAAGAACGCTAACCCCACCGGAAGGGTGTAGTACGCTCGATCACTGGTCATTAGCAGCGGCCACAAGAAACTGTTCCACGACGTGATAAACGTCACGATGGCCAGCGTCGCCAGACCGGGCCGGATGAGCGGCAGCAAGATACGCCACCAGATACCGAACTCTGATGCGCCGTCTAAGCGCGCTGCTTCGAGAAGCTCGTCGGGGATGGACATATAAATCTGGCGCAGCAGGAAAATGCCGAAGGCGCTGGTTGAGAAGGGCAAGATCAGCCCGTACAACGTATCGGTAAAGCCGAACGTTTTCACAGCCATGATATAGAGTGGGATCAGCACAAGCTGTTCGGGAAAGATCAGCGTACTCAAGATCACATAGAAAACGACGTTGCGACCTTTGAAGCGCATCTTGGCTAAGGGATAGGCCGCCAGCGAACATGTCAGCAGGTTGAGCAGCACCGTACACACGGCGACGATCATGCTGTTGGAGAAGTAGCGGGCTACATCAACATCCGTCCACACGCGATAATAATTCTCGGTGGTGGCGGGGAACATATACGGCTCTAGCGAAGCACCTGCGATGCGTGGCTCAAACTCCGGCTGATAATCGCGCCATGTTCCAGCCTCAAGGTCTTCGGTGGCGTCGGCGGCAGAGACGTTGTAACTGCCTTCGTCCTCTGCGACTTCCGCGCCTGCTCCCCAACCGATCAAACCGGGATAGGGGATAAGCTGCGGCGGTTTGTTGGGGCGGAAGACGTTAGCGGAGTTTTCTCGGACGCTCATCAGCGCGGCCCAGAAAAATGGTAGGGCGGTGAGCAGCGCGACGATGGTCAATATGCCGTACCAGCCCGTGTTTTCAAGCCACAGACCCCAGCGAAAAGGCTTGCGTTCGCGCGGCGGCGGAAGTGTGTTAGCGGCCATCGTCTTTTCCTTCCAGCACGCGCAGATTAATCAGCGACAGCGCCATGATAATCAGCGAGAAGATCACCGCAATCGCCGCCGCGTAGCCT
>JACMMD010000848.1 GCA_014379235.1 Anaerolineae bacterium | reverse complement strand
TAATCACCGTAGAAAGCTGCGCGACATAGCGATGGTTCAGCAGTTGGAACAGTTTTTCCTTCGCCCAAGGGGTCGCGCTTTCCGTACCGAGATCATCTAAGACCAGCAGCTTGGTATTTCTCACCACCTGAAAGCGGCGGTCAAAGCTGACGGGCGAATCGGGACTAAACGTGTAGCGCAGATGATCGAGCAGATCGGGCACGGTGATGAACATCACCTGTTCACCACGATTTTGAGCAGAGTTAGCCACAGCCGCCGCGAGGTGCGTTTTGCCTGATCCGAAAGGCCCTAACAACATCAGCCAGCCTTCGGGATGTTCGGCATAGCTTTGTACATTCTTGAGAATATGGCTGAGGTTGGTGGCGTTGACGTGGGTCAGGTTCGTACGTACATCGAAGTTGTCGAAGGTCATATTCGCGTACATCGACAGGCTGGATTGAAGCTGGCTGTGTTCGCTTTGCATCGCGCTGCGATAATCCGGCGCGGCGATGATGACACGCCGAACGATGCTGATGTCCATCAAGCGGCTGCGGATGCGACCATCGAGCAAATCAAGATCGATGTTGGTAGTGATGATCGTCGGCAGGCGGTGGCTGTAGCGGTGGTTCAGAATCTGGAACAGCTTCTCTTTGGCCCAGTTGCTCGGGTTCTCTGTGCCGAGATCGTCCAAAATTAGAAAGGCCGAGTTTCGCACACGCTCGAATGTCTCGTCATAGGTGGATTCAGAGTTGGGCGCATAGGTGCTGCGGAGATGGTCGAGCAGGTCAGGCACAGTGACAAACAATACAGTATCGCCGCGTTCGATGCGTTCATTGCCGATGGCGGCGGCCAGATGTGTTTTGCCAGTGCCATAAGTGCCTTCCAGCATCAGCCACCAGCCATCAGGATTGACGCTGTAATTGGCAGCCGCATTATAGGCTGTTTGTAGCGATAGGCGTGCGTCTTCCGAGATGCCCGATAACTGCGTATCGAAGGTCGCAAAGGTCTTATCCGCGAAGGCATCTAAGTTGCTGACGCGCAGCATTTTGGCGCGCTGTTCGGGGCTGGCTTCGGTGTTGTTGGGGCAGCGAAACAGCTTGCCGAAACGCGGGTCTTCTACCTCGACATCGTAGCGCACCACGCCCAATCCGCCGCACAGTGATGCTTGCCCGCATAACGCACAGTGCCCGCCTGAACCATCACCACCGTCACCACTGTCCCCGTTCGCGCCATCATCGTGATAGCCGTTGAAAAGGTCAGAGTTAGTGGTCGATGTAGTCGGCATATTCGCCCGTGATATACGCTTGCCCATCTGTCCCATCTGGTCGCCCAGTGTTTTCATCTCGGCCTTCCCGCCGCCAGCGTTCCAGCACTGCACGAATAAAATTCCACTTGCGGGCGTTGCGTTCTACCGCCAGCATAATGGCATCTTCGAGCCAGCGTTGTGGATACTCTTTTTCGGCGTCTTTGAGTTCTTCGCTAATCATCGGCGTCAGCGCGCCGATCCATTCTTCGTACAGGTAAAAGGCGTTGGGGCGATCCGGGATGATCTCTACCGGATTGCTGCCATCACCGGGCATCCATTCGCCGGATTTGAGCGCTTGCGCGCCTTCACGTCCACGCGCCGTGTTGACAAAGTACAGCGTTTCTTCGCCGTTGTCTAGCATGACCTCGACACTCAGCAGCGAACCGCGCTTGATGCAGCGCTCAATGGCCGCATCCAACAGCGTTTTCGGTTCAGCGTCAGCGTCGATGGCCGTCAGTCCGCGCATGAGAGCGGAGTCGTTGACGAAATCGCGGCGGCGTAGATATTTGTATTTGCCTTCTTTTTGTCCGAGCGCCCAGAAGCAAAACAGCACAACTTTAATCTCGCCTACATCGTCCAGCATGGGCAGCAGATCGCTAAAAAAACGGCGCGGAATCTGCGTCATATCGGCATGGTCGATGCCACCGGGAGGGAAGCCGCTGAAC
>JACMMD010000847.1 GCA_014379235.1 Anaerolineae bacterium | reverse complement strand
GTCAGTGAAGAGAAAAGTGAGTATGCTGGTGGCTGTAAGCGGATAGTTTGCAACAGCTTGCACGTTAGGTTTGCTATTGTGCTCTGTAGAATGTTCACCCACCAGAATATGTGCTCCATCCCCAGCTAGAATCACCGTGGAATTGCGGAATATCTGGTTTTGCTCCCCTTTGATTAGCGTTCCATCCAGATTTCCACCCACGCCGATCCCGTCCTCGCCAACCGACGTTGTACCATTGCCCTGGGCCACTGCGCCGGAGCCAGCGAGTTGCGCTTCCAATGCAGCCTGTTCGTCGCCCAGTCGTTGATAGGCATGGCTGCCGGGTGCGAGCTTTTGCATGGCTTCACGGATGTCATTCAGTTGTTTTTGCAGATCTTCAAGTTCGGTCATGGCATTTATCCCTATAAGATGAGGATGGTTTGAGCGCCAGGGCTCATTTTCGATTCTTTCAAGGCGTGATCAGGTCAATCATGCGTTGACTCCAACGCCAGCGCAATTGCTTCGTCCATGCTCATGGCGCGACCGGCTTCCTGCGCGGCGGCAAAGGTGGCTTCATCAATCTGGGCGTGAACCGTGGCAAGGTCGCGATTTACCTCGGCTTGCTCGTTAGGCGGGCGGGTATCGCCAAGCGATTCACGGGCAGTATCAGTAAAGGCAAATAGTTGCGCAGCCTGTATGGGCTGTCCTTGCAGCGTCGCTAAACTCGCCAGGCCCTCCGAAACAAAGATAAGACCAATTGTGTAATTTTCTTTTTTAGAAAGCTGTTGGCTTTTCACAAATAAGTTTCTGGCATATGCAATATCACCATGTCGCAGAGCGGCATAGCCTAAAAAAGCAAGTTCCCATTTCTCTTGATCCCACGAGACTCCGGTTTCCTGAACGATGGATAGACTGCGTTCATGATATAAGAGCGCTTGTGCGTAGTCACCTTCCCAGTAGCATAACTGGCCCATTCCTTTCAGGGTGGAAAATATACTTGTGCCTCCCTTGCCCAGTTGGTCTTTGATTGCCAGCGATTCTTCCAGCCAGCGATGGGCTGTGGGGTAATTTGCCTGTCTGATCGCCAGTATGCCTAATGCAGATAAACTACTTGCGGCACCAATCAAATCCCCCATTTCCCGGAAAATTGCCAGCGATTCTTCCAAATACCTGTATGCCTGTTCATATTCTTTGCGGATTCCTACAATTGTGCCTAAACGCTGAAGCGTTAAGGCACAGAGCGGTTTATCCCCCAGTTCTCGAGAGAGCATCAGGCTTTCTTTTAAAAGCTGTAGCCCCTGCTGACTGATGGGATCTTCAATAAAAAAAAGATTGGCCAGAAAAATAAGAGCGTGAATCTGTCCCTGCTTGTCGCCCAATTCGCCGCACAAGGTCAGACTTTCTTCGATGATTAAGTGCGAGCGACTCAACGACCCCTGTATACCCAAAGCTCGCGCGCGAATCATTGTGTGTGCTTGTGTATCTGGCTGTTTTAGCAATTGTTCAAGCCAGTTCAGCAGATCGTTGACATAGCCTCTCTCATCCCAAAACCAGTGCAACGCATTGGCCAATCGCAACCCAACCAACGCATCCCGTTTGAGCGACCACGCCAGCGCTGAACGGATGTTATCCAATTCTGCTTCCAATCGATTTACCCATTCCAATACTCTTGATCCATGACCCTCTGGTTCAGCCCGCTCGGCAAGACCGAGAAAGTATTGCAAATGCGCATCGCGCACCGTCATCCCTTCCCCTGTCTCGGACAATTTCTCACGCGCATACTGGCGGACGGTTTCGAGCAGGCGATAGCGCGTTTCAGTATTGTCATCCGCATCCACCACGACCAACGATTTGTTGACCAATTGCGTCAGCGGATCCAATATGTTGTAATCGTCAATGCCAGATCCCTGGCAGACGGTTTCGGCGGCTTCCAGCGTCCAGCCACCAGCAAAGACGGAGAGACGGCGTAGCAGAACACGCTCGGATTCTGGCAGCAGGTCGTAGCTCCAGTCAATCATGGCGCGCAAGGTTTGCTGACGCGGTAAAGCTGTGCGGCTGCCACCCGTCAACAGGCGAAAGCGGTCGTCGAGACGCTCGGCAATCTGTTCGGCTTTGAGCATTTTCACCCGCGCCGCCGCCAACTCAATCGCCAGCGGGATACCGTCCAGACGGACGCAAATTTGGGCCACAGCGGAGACGTTTGCCGGGGTGATGGCGAAAGTTGAAGAGACGGTTTTGGCACGATCAACGAACAGGTTAATCGATTCGTATTGAGATGCTGTTTCAACCGATGGCGGCGCGTCCGCTTTCGGGGTGGAGAGCGATCTGACGTGATAAGCTTTTTCGCCCACAATGCCCAACGCCTCGCGGCTGCTGACCAGCAAGCGCAGGTTGATGCAGTCCTGCAAGAGCGCATCCGCAAATTGCGCGGCGGCTTGGACAAGGTGCTCGCAGTTATCTAAAATCAGCAATACTTTTTTCGTGCGCAAATAATGGGTCAGCATTTCGAGCACGGGGAGACCGCTTTCTTCGCGCAGCCCCAGCGTGGTTAGTACCGTTTGCGGGATGAGT
>JACMMD010000846.1 GCA_014379235.1 Anaerolineae bacterium | reverse complement strand
TTCGTCGCGTTCACAATATGGGCGCTGCTGCACGGGCTGGAAGGCATCGGCATACTGCGGCGGTTGATCGTCGCTCCCCTCGCGCTAATGGGACAAGTGGCCTTTATGCTGTACTTCGTCCATCACCTGATCGGGTATCGCCTGCTGTACCATCTTGGCATTGTGACCGGGCGTTCGTGGTACGGGCAGTTCGGAACGCTCGACCCGACGCAGGCGCTCATCGGTTTGCTGCTGATGATCGTGCTGTGCTGCTTGGTGAGCGTGCCGTGGCTGCGTGTTCGCAAGCAGGTCGAGGCTGAGACGTTAGGGCGTGTTCCCGGCTTCCGGGCATTGCGACGAACGTAAGAAGCAATAGGGACAGGACTTTGTATTTCCGGGCCTGTTTTGTACCTCTGCGCCCCTGCGGTAAACTGTTGCTGATGGCTGAACTGCTCACAAGTTGGCCGCTTGTGTTACGCTATAATTTCAGTTATAGTCGCATAAACAAAACGGTGAGTATAGGGGATTACGACAATGGGTCAGCAAGTTACGATGAGTGCAGTGATGATGTGTTCATTTGGGTTAGTACCGTCGAACTTAGTCGTTACCCCGGAGAACCTAACCAACGTCGGCGGCAAACCGGCTGCGACGATTATGGACAATATTCCCATGAAGAATATTATGCCATTCGGTATGTGTAATTCGCCGGCAAATCCCACCGTCGCCGCTGCAACCGCAGCCGCACTAGGCGCACTAACGCCAATGCCTTGCATCCCCGTCACGGCAGCTCCGTGGGCGCCGGGTTCAGCAACAGTGATGATTGCTAACAAGCCCGCATTAAACAACTCATCTAAATGTATGTGCCAATGGGGTGGCGTTATTCAGATCCAAGTGCCGGGTCAGTTCCAGACCAACATTCCCTAAATCGGCATTGCGAAGGCTTCCGTGTACAGGTTGGTTTGCACATCCGTTTTTGCATGGCTGATAACTGACTAGAAAACCTTCTTCATCGTTAGCGATGTGCTGCTCTCCCCGACGACAACGAAGCCGAAGCGCTCGTACAAACGCATTGCCGCGTTGGACGGGTCAACGCTCAACGACACCGCCGCGTAGCGTTTCGATGCGTCATCCAGCCCAGCCTCTAACAAGCGCGTACCGACTCCCCTACCGCGATGTTCCGCCAGCAGCGCTATCGACAGTTCCGGCGTGGCATCATCCACATAGCCATAGCCCTGATCGTCGCCTTGCAGCAGCCGCAGCCACACCGCGCCTACGGGCTGACCATCAACTTCTGCGATGAAACCGCCGTCATGCTCTCGTCCCCAGCCATCGAGATAGTGCGCCAGTTCGGGGCGGCGAACGATGTCTCGAGGCGGCGCTTCACCTTCAGCGACGTGAATCGCGTGGTACATGATCTCCCACAAGAACGGCTCATCGGCGGCGCTCAGTGGGCGCATGGTATATGGTTGCATCGCGTGATGTTCCTCGACAATGTTGCTTATCGACTGCTGCCGAAAAAGGGCCGGAGCGCCCGCAAACCTAGAGGCTATTTCGCTCATTGACTCTCTATAATGATATTACTGAACCAGCATACAGAGTGACATGGAGTTGGAAGCGATGGGCATTCATATTGAATGGGACAACGACGAACAATCCATCATCCGGCACATTTATGATGGTGCTTGGACTGTGGAAGAATATTACGCTTTGGTCGATGAAAATTACCGGCTGATTGACTCGGTGAACCACCGGGTCGATATTATCAATGACCTCTCGAAAATGTCGGGTGTACCCCAGAATATGATACCCGCGATCAAATACGCGGCCAACAAAGCGCATCACAACGAGGGCATCAACGTCGTCGTCGCATCGCCAACGTTCGTCAAGCTCTTGATCGGTCTGGTCAACAATGCCGTTGGCGACGTGACCGAAGTGCTTCATACGGATACTGTCGAAAATGCCCGCGCCATGATTGAACGGTTTCGTTCGCAAGAGCCGATTTGATGCGCGCAATCTAGCCTGCGTTTTCTTGGTCGCCGCGCCTGATGCCTATGCTCGAACGAAGAAATTAATTGAGTTCCTGCGCCAACTCTAAAATAATCCCCTCTGGCCCACGAATGTAGACCAGCTTATACACGTCTTCGTACTGCTGAATCTCACTGAAGATTTCCGTCCCTTTCTTTTTCAGGTTGGCAACAACCGCGTCAATATCGTCGACAACCAGCGAAATGTGCCGGATGCCCAACGTATTTGCAGCAGATGGTTGAATGCCCTGTTCATCGGGTGGCGTGTAATACTTGATGAGTTCGATCTTCGCCCCGCCCTCCGGCGTTTTCAGCATGGCAAACTTCGTCTTCGCGCCGGTTAGCCCGATGATTGTATCCAGCCATTCGCTTTCGGATTCGGCTTCTCCCTCCACTTCAAATCCAAGATCGAGAAAAAACGCTTTCGCGGCAGCATAGTCGTTTACGTTGATACCGATATGATCCATGCGACGGATTTTCATCTGCATACCTTTTACTCTGCGTAAATTCTGGATTGTAGTTATACGGGCAACCCGGATTGTCTGCAAGCGTCATCCCTCGATTTCAGCCATATTGACCGATAAATCCCCCGCGCAATACAGCGTCCCCGACGAATTTTTGGGCAAACTGTCCGATGCCGAGTACGATTGACATGTTTAGGCTAGAGTCATGCGTATCTGCAAAGCGTTCACAACCGCGTAACACTGGTTTCAGTCCCTTTAGTGGACTTTCTTTATTACCAGCTTGGGGTTTTGAACCCCAAGCGAACTTGAGACGTAACCGTTCGAGGATATAGCGCGCTTATGAAAATGACTCAATCGCAATCACAAACGCAGTCCCAATCGCAAACATCCGCGCTAACGCTGCCATCACCGTTCACGCAGTACGAATGGAGCGCCGCCTATGACGAGATGTTCGACGCCACCGCGCCGCGCAGCCACTATCAAGCGTTATATCAACGCTTGCTCGATCTCTCGCCGGAAGAACTAGAGCGCTGCCAGCAGGCCGCCGATCTCTCGTTTCTGCATCAGGGCATCACCTTCAACGTCTACGGTCATGACGACGGCGCGGATCGAGTTTTCCCCTATGATCTCTTGCCGCGCATTATCAACGGCGCGGAGTGGGATACCATCGAGCGCGGGCTGACGCAGCGTATCACCGCGCTGAACATGTTTCTCAAAGACATCTACCACGACGGCAAAATCCTCACGGACGGCATCGTCCCGCGAGAGATGATCTACACCTGCCGCCACTACCGCCGCGAGATGCGCGGGGTGCGTGTACCGCGAGACATTTATATCTCCGTGACTGGCACGGATTTGATTCGTGTGCCCGACGGCAGTTTCGTCGTGCTGGAAGATAACCTGCGTGTGCCCAGCGGCGTGTCGTATATGCTGGCCAATCGGCAGGCGATGAAGCTGGTGTTCCCGCGCCTGTTCAGCGATTACGGTGTCCGCCCCATCGACCACTATGGCCAAGCGCTGCTCTCGACACTGCGCGCCCTCGCGCCGGGACGCCGCCCTGACCCGACCATCGTGCTGCTGACTCCCGGCGTGTATAACTCAGCCTACTTCGAGCATACGTTTCTCGCCCGTTTGATGGGCATTGAACTAGTCGAAGGCCGCGATCTGCTGGTGCATAACAACATCGTTTATATGCGAACCACCGCCGGACTCAAGCGCGTGGACGTGATCTACCGCCGCCTCGATGACGACTTTGTAGACCCGTTGGCCTTCCGTGCCGATTCGATTCTGGGTGTGCCGGGACTGTTCAACGCTTATCGTGCGGGCAATGTGGCAATGGCCAACGCGATTGGCACGGGTGTCGCGGACGACAAGGCCATCTACAACTATGTGCCGGCCATCATCCGCTACTATTTGAGCGAAGACCCCATCTTGCACAACGTCGAAACCTACCTGATGACCGACGAC
>JACMMD010000845.1 GCA_014379235.1 Anaerolineae bacterium | reverse complement strand
TACCTGTTCATCGCCAAGATTGTCGATCTTGGGCAGCACACCTAATAAGTGAGTGATAAGTTCATATTCACGGCGGCGGATAACTTCATAATCCGTCGCTAGTTTTGCTTGAGCGTTGTCCGATGCCAAACCTCACCTATCCTTCGGAAGCAGAAAGGGACTTCCTACTGCGAGTTACTACCCTTTCAGCATACCCCGCCTTGCCTTACCGTTCAATACGAAGTGTTGTGATAGCAGGTTGCGATCCTGCCGCACACTTTTAATTTCGCATGACATCACGTTCGCGCTACAATCAGTATTGATACAGTCACGCAGCGGAGACCCAAGATGACAGATGATCTACAAGCAGCACTGATACAAAAAGAACGCGAGCTACAGCTTGTGCTGGCGCTAGATAAAGTACGTGACAACCTCGAAGACGACGGCGACCCGCAGACGATGATTCAAGCCATCGTTGATCTATTGAAGAACTCGGTTGAAGCGGACGCCTTTGCCATCACCATGTTGATGGAAACCAGCGATGATATTGAGTACAACGTCAATCAAGGATTTGATGAAAACGATGCTGTCTCCTTATGCCGCGAAGCCTCTCACCACGTTCTGCCTTTATCCATCTCTAACAGCCAATGGCCCTTCGCAGTTGGCATGAGCATTCACCTTGAGCGTGATCCTTTTCCACTTGGTGGTATGGTCTTAGCACGCCAATCTCACGCTTTCGATGATGGGGAAATCGCGCTGCTGCGTTTGTCTGAAAGTCAGATCGACTCAGCTATCGTTCAAGCGCGCATGGTCTGGAAACTCGCGCAGCGTAACCGTGAACTCGAAGCTATCTACCAGATTGACCGCTTGCAAGATGAGGTCGAGGACGAGAACCTTCTCATCGGCGGCATCGCGGCAGTGCTGCTCAACTTCTTCAGAGCCGATCTTTGCGTCATCATGCTTACGCATGACGAAAGCAGCAAACTGGTCACGCATCGAACTGCCAACTCTATGGACAGCACTTTGACAGATTACATCATCGAGGCCATGTTCAAATACACGCACGAAATTCGCATCCCGCAGATGATCCCCACACCGACGGAATTGGAATCTATGGTGCTGCTTGCCGCACCGTTCATCGTCAACGGCGTAAGGCTCGGTGCTGTCGTTATCGGGCGTAGAAGCATCTTCTCATTGGGCGATCACCGCTTGCTGTATGCGATGACCAGCCAAATAGACACCGCTCTGCGGCACAGCCACTTATATCAAGCGCTTGTCGGCCCGAATGCCCGTCCAGATTCGTTTTAGGACAACCGCCGGATTTGAGTTGTGCCCATTTGTAATTCGCATACAATTAATGCTATTACAGATAGTGTTCCATTTTCAATTATCAGCGGTACGCATCTGCTTATTTTTAGTGGTAGCTCTTAAAGCTGTCCCCAAAGGAGCGGCACAATGGAAAGAAGATACACTGCCCTTCGTATCATCAGCCTTGTCTATCGAATTCTAGGTGGGCTAGCGCTCATCCTCGCCGTCGTCCTCGCGGTTGTCGCGGTACTCATTCCGGGGTCGATCACCGTTTCAAGCACTGCCATACCCGCAACTTCGGATATGCTGGCGCGGCTGCTGCCAGCGGTCATTGTGCTCGTTACAGGAATACTGAGCGGCTTAGGTTTGTTCGCTGTCGGCCAGATGATTCAACTGCTGCTCGATACTGAAGAGAACACGCGCCGGACAGCGCACTATCTTAATCAACTCGTCAAGCTGCAACAGTAACGCCTGATCGATGATTTTTAATGACTCGATTCGCTACATCGACAATACGCTGTATTGCGATGCCGTATCTATGCCGGAAATTGTCGCCCAAACGGGTACGCCAGTTTACATCTACAGCCTACGCCGCACGATTCAAAACTTTCGGCGTATTCAAAGCGCCTTTGCAGGGTTGAACGCCCATGTCCGGTACAGCGCCAAAGCCAACGCCAACCTCGCCATTCTCGGCGCATTGGTGAACGCAGGCGCAGGCATCGATGCCGTAAGCGCCGGAGAAATTCACCGCGCCCTGCTGGCAGGTGCGCCACCAGACGACATCGTGTTCGCGGGTGTAGGCAAATCACCCGACGAAATCCGCTACGCGCTTGAAAAAGGCGTTGGCTGGTTCAACGTCGAAAACATCCTCGAATGCCAGCATATCAACACCATCGCTGAGTCATTGGGTCGCACCGGAGTGCGCGTGGCGCTGCGCTTCAACCCCGACGTGGTGGCTATGACGCACCCGAATATCGCTACCGGACACGGGGGCGCAAAGTTCGGACTGCCCGCCGAGATGATCGGCGAACTATTGTCTCAGCAGCGCAGCTATCCCAATCTGAATTTCGCGGGCATTCACCTGCACATCGGCAGCCAGCTTCACGACACACAAGCGACTCAGCAAGCGGTTCGCGCTGCCTTGAACCTAATCGCGCCCTACCCAAATATGCGCGTCGTGAATATCGGCGGCGGACTGCCTGTGGCTTATCGCCCCGACGAAGTGCTGCCTTCTTTCGAGGATTTCGCTGCGACGTTGACGCCGCTTCTGCAAGGCTACGAGGTATTGCTTGAACCGGGCCGTTCGATCATCGCAGATGCAGGCTTGCTAGTGACATCGGTTCTGTATGAGAAGCGACAGGGGAAACTGACGTTTGTGATCGTCGATGGCAGCATGACGGAACTCATGCGTCCGGCGCTGTACAACGCCCATCATGAAATCGTGGCCGTGAGCCGTCGCAGTGATACCATGCGTGAAGTCACCGTCGTCGGCCCGGTTTGTGAAACGACTGATGTGCTTGGGCGCGATGTGCCGATGCCATACATTGATTCGGGCGACCTGTTAGCGCTGCTAACGACTGGTGCTTATGGCATGGCGATGTCGAACAACTACAATCAGCGTCCGCGTCCGCCGGAAGTGGTAGTCGAAGAAGATGGCCAAACGTGGCGCATAGCTCGCCGCCGCGAAACGTGGGACGATATGGTGCAAGCGGAGACGAATCTGTAGGGGCGCTTCGGCGTCCCTAGAACAGCCACGCTGGATTCTCAAACCCGCCGTACTCTTGTATCGCACCGAAGATGTGCTGCAATATCTCAGTTCGATGAATCGCAATGGTGCAAACACCATTTGATAGAGTGT
>JACMMD010000844.1 GCA_014379235.1 Anaerolineae bacterium | reverse complement strand
TCTCCCGGCACGAAAATGTTTTCGTACCTCATTCTCGGCTTCTGGAGTTTCGTGGTGATTTTCCCGTTCTATTGGCTGTTGGTGACGGCATTTAAGCTGCCCGTTGATGTCAGTTCCGGGCCAAAATACATCCCGTTTGTCGATTATCAACCGACGGGACAGCATTGGCAAACGCTGTTCACAGGCGTACAGGGTGATACGACCATCCGCCACTTTAGAAACAGCCTGATCGTGTCAACGGGCAGTACCTTTTTGGCGGTGGTCGTCGGCGCGATGGGCGGCTATGCGCTGTCGCGCTTTCAATACTACTGGCGCTGGCTCGGCTGGCGTAACAACAACATCGCCTACTGGATCATCTCGCAGCGCTTCTTACCGCCTGCGCTGTTCGTCGTACCGTTTTTAATGGGATATGCCGCGCTCAACTTGATTGATACCCACGTCGGCCTGATTCTGATCTACACGATGATTAACATCCCCTTCGCCGTGTGGATCATGCGCGACTTCTTCGATACGCTACCCATTGACCTCGAAGAAAGCGCCCGCGTTGATGGCGCATCGCGCTGGCAGGCATTCGTGCGGATCGTGTTCCCGCTCTCAACGCCGGGATTGGTATCTGTCGCGGTGTTCTCGTTCGTGTTTTCGTGGAACGAATTCCTGTTCGCGCTGATGCTGACGAACTTCAAAGCGATCACCCTACCCGTACTGATCGCGGGTCAGAACAGCACACGCGGCATCGAATGGTGGTCGATCTCAGCGCTGACGCTGGTGGCCGCTGTTCCGGTCATCATCATGAGCCTGTTCTTGCAGCGCTTCATCACACGCGGGCTGGTCGCCGGAGCAATCAAGGGCTAGGGTTAAAGGAACAAAACATTATGCAGCCACACAGCCTCATCGACGGTTATCGCCTGTATCGGTTCGAGTTTCCACGCCCACGCCCGATTGGTGACTCGCAGGTCATCAGCACCATGCACTATATCGGCGCGCTGGAACTGCACACTGACACGGGTCACACGGGGCTAGGCTTCTTCCTCGCGCTGTTTTATCCGCTGCCAGCGTTAGAGGAATTGGAGCGCGTATTCGCGGAGCAGGTCGCGCCGCGCATCATGGGGCAGTCTCCGTTTGTGCTGACCAATCGACTGTCACGTCCTCGCGGCGGCAACATCCGCGCCAGTAGTGCCGGTGACTTCGACACGGCTGTTGACCAAGCATTATGGGACTTGCAAGCCAAAGAGCTAGACATGCCGCTGTATCGTCTGCTCGGTGGGACGAGCAATCGCGTTCAAGCCTACGCCAGCGGCCTCGATTATCACCTTTCGCACGAAGACATGGCAGCGTTTTTCGCGGACACCGCCCAACGCGGCTTCAAGGCATTTAAGATCAAGGTCGGGCATCCCGATCTCGAATGGGACTTGAGCCGCCTCGAAGCAGTGACGAAGGCTGTCGGCAAAACGTGGCCGATTATGGTTGATGCTAACGAAGCGTGGTCGCCGAAAGAAGCCATCCAACGGTTACACGCTTATCGTGATGCCGGATATGACATCTATTGGGCCGAAGACCCCTGTCTGCGCGATGACTACGCCGGACTGCATGAAATCCGCAGTGCCGTTCCTTTCACACTCGTCAACAGCGGCGAATATCTGGATTTGCACGGCAAGCGCATCTTAATGGAAAACCGCGCTGTAGACATCTTGAATATTCACGGGCATATCACCGCCGGAATGCACGCCGCGTGGCTGGCGAGTGAGTACGGGATTCCGGTGTCGCTCGGCAACACCTCGTTTGAACTGGGCGTTCACCTTGCGGCGGCGCTGCCCAACGTCAATTGGATGGAATATTCGTTCCTTGAGTACGAACATCTCCTCGAAACGCCGATCACCTTTGACGATGGTTATGCGATTGCGCCAGATCGTCCCGGACATGGTTTAACGCTGTCGCAGCAGGCGCAGGAGCAAGGACGTCAATAGGCGATAAACTGCCATCTCACAACTCCAAGCGACAAGCCATTCACATTAGGTATAATCAGCTTAAGGTTTTGGCTATTGGGGCAGCGATGACGCAAAGATTGAAGCTGTACACGCTTGGCGGTTTACAGGTTGAACTGGATGGCGTACCGCTCGGAGAAAAGCTGGCGCGCAAAGCGGAAGCTTTACTTGTCTACCTCGCCTTAATCCAGCGCCCGCAGTATCGTGAACAACTGGCCGAATATTTCTGGTCGAACCAATCGCCAGCGAACGCGCTCGGCAGTTTGCGCGTCGTCTTGACACAGTTACGCCGCGACCTTGAACCCTTCTTAGACATCAATCGCCAAACCGTTGGACTGAGCGATTCGCCTGATTTGTGGCTGGACGCTCACCAACTGATGGATGCCGTTAGTCAAGCCGAGCGAAAACTGAAGCAGGTGGACTTCCTTGATCCTGCCGACGCGGACACGCTTGCTGCCGCTTTAACCTTGTATCGCGGCGATTTCTTAGCGGGTCTCAATATTCCAAACACCGACATGTTCGAAACGTGGATGATTCAGCAGCGCTCACTGCTGCACCGCCGCGCCTCTGAGGGAATGCAATATCTCATCAACAGCTACGATAAACACGCGCTGTTCTCGCAAGGTATCGCTTGGGCCACCAAGTTCGTGCAGATGGATAACTTGAGCGAAGAAGCGCACCGGCTGCTGATGCTGCTGCTGGCCCGCTCCGGTGATCGCAATGCCGCCATTGAACAATACGCGGACTTGCGCCAGATCTTGCGCGATGAACTGGACGTTGAGCCGGAAGATGACACCACCGCGCTGTACGAACGCATCCGTGCAGGTTATCTTAACCGTCAGACGCGCAGCAGCCAAACCTATAACTTCGCGCCGCAGACCACGCCGTTTATTGGCCGCGCCGAAGAACTCGGCCAGTTGAATACCCTGCTGACTGACCCGAACTGCCGCCTTATCACCATCACCGGAGTCGGCGGAACGGGTAAAACGCGACTGGCGATCAAAGCCGCAGAAACACAGGTCGATGCTTTCCAGCACGGCGTTTATTTTGTGCCGCTGGCTTCGCTGGAAGATAACGCTTTGCTGAGTGTCACCATCGTCGATATGCTGCAACTGCCTACCGCAGGCCGTAATAACGCCGCCGTCCAGCTATTTGATTATCTGCGCGACAAACATGCGCTGCTGGTGCTGGATAATTTTGAGCATCTCATTGAATGCAGCGAACTTCTCAGCGAACTGATTATGGCCGCGCCGGGTGTCAAGCTGTTGGTCACATCACGCGAACCGCTCAGTCTCGCGGAAGAATGGCTGCTGCGCTTGGACGGGATGCCCTACCCCGCGCTTGGCAGTACCATCGAACTCGCTGAATATCCCGCCGCCCAATTATTCCTGCAAAATGCGCGCCGCGTCTCGCCCAATTTTCAGCTTTCCAGCGACCCGACGGCCATCGCCCGCATCTGCCAGCTTGTCGAAGGCTTACCACTGGCGATTGAACTGGCTGCCACTTGGCTGCGCGTCGTGCCGCCGGGAGAAGTGGCCACACAGATCGAGCATAATCTCGACTTCCTCACGTCATCAGCGCGCAACGCGCCGGAACGCCATCGCAGTATGCGCGCTGTATTCGAGCAAGCATGGAAGCCTCTGAGCGAACAGGAACAAGGGCTGCTGATGCGGCTCTCGGTTTTTCGCGGCGGGTTTACGCTCAAGTCAGCACAGGCCGTTGCCAACGCAACCCTGCCGTTAATCGTCGGCCTGCTCGAAAAATCGCTGCTGCGAAACACGCTTTCCGAGCGCTACGAGATGCACGAGCTTTTGCGCCAGTTCGCCAGCGAAAAGCTGCAAGACTCCGGCGAACTCGAACAGACTCGCGGCCAACATCTGGCCTACTACGCTGACTATGTGGAGCAGGCGTATCAGCATTTGAACAGCAGCCGGCGTGTGGCTGGTTTGCGCTCTTTTCTTGATGACATCGATAACATTCGCCTTGCGCTGGATTGGAGCGAACGCGCCGACTCTGCGCCCGAATTTCAGTTTCGTCTGACAGGAGCGATGTATTCATTCTGGCAGGTGCGCGGCGATTTCTTAGAGGCGCACGAGCGCTTAGAAGCAGCGGTTCGCCGTGCTGACGCCGAACGCACAATGGCCTATGCACGGGCGCTGTATTCTGCGGCGGGTGTCGCATGGTGGATGGGCAATTATGCCAACGCGCTCGATTACATCAATCGCAGTATCGGTATCGCGCTTGAGCTTGAGAATACGCGCTTTGTGGGTAACTCCTTACGCAATCGCGGTATGGTGTTCGTGTCACGCGGGGAGCATCTCGCGGCCCGCGCCGACTTCGAACGGGCGTTATCTATCCTGCAACCCTTCGGCGATGACTGGGGCATCACGCTGGCGCTGGCTGGTATCGCGCATACGACGCTGGTTCTCAGCGATAACGGCGGCAGCCTCAGCACCGATCAAGTCGCCAAGATCGAACAGGATTTGATCGAGACATGGCAAGGTCACGCGCTGCCGCTCGGCAACCTGCAATCGGTGGCCAACAATACCCTGCACGGCGAACAGACCTACGTCTTCAACGCCAACCGCACCAACTCTACCATCGAATGGGACGAGGGCAAGCTGGTTATGGCGCGGGCATTTTACAAGCTGGGCAAGGTCGCGCTGAGTAAACACAATTTCGAGCGCGCCGAAGCCTACCTGAAAGACGCGCTGATGATCTTCTACGAATGCGGCCATCAGCAAGACGTGGCCGATGTCCTTGACCACTTCTCGCACTTCGCGCAGCTCATCGAACATTTCGAGAAGGCCACCATGCTGCTGGCGGCGGCGGTTCGGCTGCGCGAGGTGAGCGGCGGTAGCAGCTACACAGCGGTTGGGCACAACAGCATCGACGAGCGGCGAGCGTTATTCACGCGCTATCTGGGGCAAGAGTTCTTTGAGACGCTGTGGCTGATCGGCAGGCAGATGTCCTTCCGCGAAATTATCAGCGAAGTTTTGCAAAGCCTGTGGGCCGCGCCTTAATGTCATAACTGATCTATGTAGGGGCGCTTCGTGAAGCGCCCCTACAAACCACGTTCTTTTCGGCAAATCACAGCGTTTTTGCAGGTTTTTTATGGGGCAATCGTCAAAGATTGCCCTTTTTGCTGCCAAATACACGCTGCTTTAACGATTTTCACGAATTGATTAACGATGCAAAAACGCTCGTCGTCTAAAGTGTAATCATCAAAGTTAAAGTTCACGAGGGAATAAACAAAATGTTAACCGCACCAGCAGTCACTACCAATTCGATGATCGAGCCAGCGATGTTTCAGCAAGCACTCAGCCGACTGGCCGCCGGGACAACCGTTGTCACCGTGATGGATGACAACGGCATCAAGATGGGACTGACCGCAACCGCCGTGACATCCGTGTCGCTCGAACCGCCGATGCTGCTGGTGTGCATCAACGCCAACTCACAGACGATCAAGCCACTGCAAGCGGGCCGCCCGTTCGTCGTGAACTTCCTTTCGCAGTCGCAGCAAAAAATCGCTACGCAGTTCGCCAGCAAGACGGGCAACAAATTCGCCGGAGTGCTGTACTACACCAGCGAGAACGATGGCATCCACCTTGCCAACGTCCTCAGCAGCGTGGAATGCACACCAGAACACATTTATCCCGGCGGCGATCACTGGATTATCGTCGGGCGTGTGCAGGACATTCAACTCGGCTGCGACCCCAACCCGCTCGTTTACTATCGCGGCCAGTTTCTATAAGCCATCAACAGGATTAGACAGTGGGTTTAAACCCACTGTCGGGTTTCTATCTAGTTCAATTATCGACTAAAGGAAAAGCATCATGACTAAGAATATCGGTATCATCGGTTCGGGTTTCGCAGGACTGCATCTCGGTTTGATGCTGCAAAAGGCGGGCATCGATGTCACGCTCTACACAGATCGCACGGCGGAACAAATGCGCGGCGGCGCTCCGGCGCTGCTGGCACGCTGGGCGCACACCATCGAGCGCGAACGTGAACTGGGCATCAACCTGTGGGACGACGCAGGCTCGGAGTTCTACCGCTTCAACTTCTATATCAACACGCCGCAGCCGCTGATTTTCACGGGCGAAATGGACTGGGCCGCATCGTTCATCGACCCGCGCTTGTACCTCAGCACCTTGCAAGAGGTGTTCATTGGGCGCGGCGGGCGTGTCTCGGTTGCGACGGTCAGCGCTGGCGACATCATCACCCTGTCGGAAGATCACGATTTGATGGTGGTGGCTTCGGGGCGCGGCAGCATGATTGATATGTTCCCGCGTTTGCCAGAGCGTTCGTTCTTCAACACACCGGCCCGCTACCTGAACATCGCCTATTTCACAGGCTTCGAGTCGCCGGATGAGGATGGCGTCCAGTTCGTGCTGTCGCCGGGACACGGTGAAATCATCATGGGCACGGTACACAGCTTCAACGGCCCGGTGCAGGGTATGCTGTTCGAGGGCGTTCCCGGCGGCGATTTTGACCGCTTGAGCGCTACC
>JACMMD010000843.1 GCA_014379235.1 Anaerolineae bacterium | reverse complement strand
CGGGAAGCGACGCGGAGACCTGTGCCGCCGCGCTAGAGCCACGTCTAGTGGTGGGTTCGCCGGGTCGAGTGGCTATTGCCCAACCGGGCAATCTCCTTGAACTACCCGATCAAAGCGCCACAGCGATTGGCGAGATCGAACTTGGCGGTGTGTTCACCGTGATGAACGGCCCAGAATGCGGGGCTGGCCTAGTGTGGTGGCGCGTCAACTACAACGCGCGCGAAGGCTGGATTGCCGAAGGGCGCAACAATGACTATTTCCTCGAACCTGTGCTGACGCTGATGGCCCCCATCGCAGATCGTGCGCCGATCTCGCCGGAAAACGCCCGTGCTCTGAGTGAAATGTCGCGCATTAACGGCGCGTTCGGCACGGATTTTGCGTGGATGCCGCTCGAAACGGGCTTCGCTTCGCCGTTACGTTTGGCAGTCACCGCGTCGGGAGATCAGCAGGGGGTGTGGGTATACGACCTCACGGAAATCGCCGCGTCGCCGCGCCTGCTCGAAAGTCAAGAAGCCGTAACCACCCTCAGCTTTAACCCGCTGGACTCGAACATGATCGCCTTCGGGCGCACACAGGTGGGCATCGTCCGCACCGATGGCACTGTTCGCGTTTGGGACGTAGATCGCAGCCGCGAACAAGGCGGCGAAAACGTGGTGCTGCAAAATGGCACACTCGCGCCGAACGCGCTGGTCTTCAATGCCAACGGGTCGTGGTTGGCTGCGGCCAACGGTTCGTCGTTCGCGCCTGTGCCGGAAAACGTCATTCGCATCTGGCGTACCGACACATGGGAACAGTTATCCGAATCGCGCTATACCTATCCAGTGCTGGATTTGGCTTTCAGCGCGGATGGCCGCCTGTTCGCCTATGGCGATCTAAGCGGCAGCATCAGCCTGCTGCAAACGCGGGGCGGCGGCGGTCTTGTCGAACTGGAAGGTCATGAAGCGGCCATTCGCGCACTGGCTTTTACCCCCTCTGTCGCACCGATCCCGCTGTTGGCATCCGCCAGCGAAGACGCGACGGTTCGCCTATGGAATACCAACAACGGGCGGCAAACTCAGGTTTTGGAAAGCTCGACATCGGTGGTGCTGGCCATCGCTTTCAGCCCTGATGGAACACTGATAGCAACAGGCGGCGGCAACCAGATCAACCCGAACGAAGATTACGCCGTGCGTGTGTGGGATATCGCATCAGGGGCACTGCTGGCCACGCTCGTCGGACACCCTGCTCCAGTCACCGATTTGGAGTTCAGCCCCGACGGAACGCTGCTGGCATCTATCGGGGATGACCATGTGGTGCGCTTCTGGGGCATCCCGGCATCAGGGCTAGATGCAAACTGAGGGGGCGAGTACAATACCCCGTCTTCTGGTTCCGATAGTGGAGTTTACGTTATGCTGATGAGGCTACGACTCAGCGCGGCATTATTGCTGTTCGTGCTGTTCATAATGAGTGCTGGCGCGCCGCAGGTTCAGGCGCAGCAGCCACCGAATATCGCCGCCGCGCTGGCAGATTTAAGCGCACAGGTTGGGCAAACAGTCACGCTCAATAACCTGTCCGGTTTTTCATGGACGGAATTGGCGTTCAATGACACCAGCCTCGGCTGCCCGCAAGAAGGACAGACCTATACGCGAACCCACGTCAACGGCTACCAATTCCTGCTCACCTATAACGACGTAGGCTATGACTACCGCGTCTCGCTGGATAGCAGCATCATTGTGCTGTGTACCAGCACCGCGCAAAATACGACCACACCTGCGGGCGGTATCCCGGCGACGAGTACCGCGCCCGCTCAACCGAACGTTGTGTTCGTCACGCCGACCCAGACTATCGCGCCGACGTTGACGCCGAATACCGCCGCCTCACTTGTGCCCACCTCTGAGTCGATCATCATCGGCCAAGCGACATCGCTGCCCGATACGATGCCAGAGGTTACGGTCACGCTGATGGGCGCTGCCGCCGCTGTTCAGCCGACGACTTCCGAAATTGTCCCGGCGGCCACGCTCGACTCCGTGGCGCTTCCCAACGCCAATCTACCAGCGACAAGCGCCTGCCCCGGCGCGCCCGCGATCCGTTTAACCGTTGGCGGTTGGGGACAGAAGATCAACGATAACGTGGCACTCAACGTGCGTGTTGATCCAGCGCGTGGCACGGAAGTCGTTACCCAATTGGCAGATGGTGCGGTCTTCTACGTGGTCGAGGGGCCGCAGTGCGACCCCAGCGGCTTATCGTGGTTTTTAATCGACTTCAGCGGCTTTCGCGGTTGGGTTGCCGAAGGCAATGAAACCAGCTATTTCGTCGAACCGATTGCCACACCACCGCCCACACCGACTCTAGCGCCTGCGCTGCCACCGACGACTGATCCCGCCGC
This sequence comes from Anaerolineae bacterium, assembly GCA_014379235.1. Taxonomy (GTDB): domain Bacteria; phylum Chloroflexota; class Anaerolineae; order Aggregatilineales; family Phototrophicaceae; genus JACMMD01. The sequence continues at coordinate 3,482 of JACMMD010000843.1, read as the reverse complement.
CCCTGCGCCTACAGCCGCGCCTGTGGCCACAACTGCGCCGCTGGTGACGCCGCCGCCATTAGCCGCCAATGCCATCACCGCCGCCAATGCCGCGCAGGTGGTTGACCTCGGCTCTACTGGGGCGACTGCTCCCGGCACGGTGAACGCCGTCGCCATCGGTCAGCCTGCTGGACTGCCACCGGGAATCATTCTCGGCGCAGGCGGCGGCTTGAACCTGTGGGGACTCAGCGCTCCTGATGCACTGTTAGCTTCATTCGGCGCGCCGGAGCAAGGCTATACGCCCTTCGCTTACAGCCCGCTCACCAATCGCCTCGCCGCCGCCGAACTGACAGCCGAATCGACATGGCAAATTCACATCTGGGACTTGAACGGTCTGCCGGGATCGGTGGTCGATCTGCATACCGTCCCCGTAACAGATGTTACCGCGCTGGCCTTTAGCCCTAATGGAGCGATGTTAGCTGCCAGCCAATCCGGCACAGGTGTCGTTTTGTATGACGTGACATCCGGCACAGTGCTGGCGACGGTTCCACAAACTGCGGCTGGCCCAACTCGCAGCCTCGCCTTTAGCGCGAATGGTCAATGGCTGGCAGTGGTCGAGCCGCCGCAAAGCGTCCGTCTGTGGGATGTGAGCGGCACAGCGCCCGCAGACGTTGGTGTTCTGCCGAACGCGGTCAGCGACTTTACGGCGCTGGCATTCAGCCCCGCCGCGAACGTTCTCGCTGTCGGTGTGATGGGTGATGTCGCCGTGTGGGATTTGAGCGCGGGAATCCCGACTGAGCCGCGCAATATGCTGCCGATCTATGGACAGAGCGGTTACGTCACAGACTTGGCGTTCAGCGCGGATGGGTCGACGTTGGCCATCTCTGCACCGCAAATACCGGAGAACGCTTCGCTTTCTAGCAGCGTGATACTATGGGATGTAACCAGCGCCGGGCCCGGCGCGCAGTTAAATTCATTGGCGGTCATCGTTCCGGTAGGCGATGTGTTGGCGTTTAGCCCTGATGGATCACGGCTGGTCACGCTCGGCGCGGATAATGCTCTGCACCTGTGGGGCGTATCCTAACTCAATGCGATTGCTCTCTAGCCGGGGATTTGAATCCCCGGTTTGTTTCTTTTTAACTGCGCTGAAAGGGATATTTTCATGCTCAAACGCTTTCTACCGTTGACGCTTTGCCTGCTGCTGCTGATCGCCCTGCCGACTATCGCGCTGGCACAGTTAGAACCGCTGCCACAGCCGGTCATGGATGCAACATTCGCCGCCCTGACCGCGCAAACCGGCCAGTCCGTCAGTGCAGAGACCGTCTCTCGGATGGATTACTTCCCGCAGGAGTTCCCTGATGCCAGTCTCGGCTGCGCGCAAGAAGGGGAGATGTACGCGCAGGTTATCACACCGGGCTATCAAGTGCTGGTCACGTTTCAAGGTGTGATCTATGACTACCGTGTGGCGCAAGATGCGTCCAACGTCGTGCTGTGTCTGACCATCCCAGACCGCGACTCGGACACCATCGACGACTCGTTCGATGCCTGCCCCGACGAAGCCGGAGACCCGAACACGCTCGGCTGCCCACTCGTTACGACAACAGTCCTTCCCGCCAACCTCACGCCGATCACTGCCGCCAATGCGGCGAGTGTTACGGCATTGAACCGCCTCACCGTTGTCGCACCGCGCATTGCATTTTCGGCGGCGGGTGATGGCACAATCGGCGTCGGCGCATACGATCAAGTGCTGCTGTACAACACCAGCGCCACCGATCTAAGCCCCACCGCACAAATCGACATTCAGGTGCAGGGCAACAAGATCGCCCTGTTCAACGCCACCACTGGCGAAACCCGTCTAGCGGTCAGCGCACTGGCGGCGGCGGACAGCACCTTCTTTGTGCAGGTGTTCGGCGGTAATCCACTGACCACGCTGCAAGTTCTCGCCGTAGGACAATCAACGCTAAATTCGTTCGCTTTCAACCCTAATGGGATGCTGCTGGCGACATCGCATGGCAGCGCGCAGGCGACCACGCCCGATAACACAGTCAAGCTGTGGGACGTAGCCACCGCCGGGACGGAAGCCGTGCCGCCAGTTGCAACATTGGCGCATGACTCGCAGGTGAACATGGTCGTTTTCAGCCCAGCGGGGAACTTACTCGCCTCAACCACTGGCAGCGGCATGGTCTACCTCTGGGATGTGAGCAATCCAGCGGCTGCCGCCGCTCCGTTGGCTACCTTACCCGCCAATACCAACGCATTCTTCATCCTCACGGGCTTGGCCTTTAGTCCCGATGGCAGCTTATTGGCTGTGGGCGGCGACGATGGTCAAGTGCGTGTCTATGACGTGGCATCGCGCACCGAGCGTTACGTTGTTCAAGCCGTGCCCGCCGATGTCGAAAATGGCATCGTGACGGCGGTTGCCTTTAGCCCTGATGGATCGCTGTTGGCAGCAGGCGGCGGAGTACCATTCATGGAATCACCATCACCGCAGGCCAGCGCGGTTACACTCTGGGATGCAGCGAGTGGAACGCCCGTTGCCAGCCTGACGAACCACACGGCACTCGTGCTTGATCTGGCATTCAGCACCGATGGTCGATTGCTGGCATCCGGTGGCGATACCAGCGTTTGGTTCTGGGGCATCGCAGGTTAGATAATCCCTGTGGGGGTAGGTCTGTGACCTGCCCCTACACGATGCAATCTCTATAATTTCCCTCAAAAATCCCCATAATTTATATCATTTTCATATATTATAAAAGTATAATAAGTGGCATGATGACCATATTGGACATCTTTGTCTGTTTATTCGTACCGGACGCATCTATCTCAAAGGAGTTTACGATGCACTCTAAGCGTTTCACCCTCGTCACGGTAATGTGTTTCCTATTACTTATCGCCGCTGCGCCAGTTGTACTCGCGCAGCAGCAAGCCCCACTCCAGATGCAGTTCGCGCTGGATGTTCTGAGCGAAGCAGTCGGACAGCCTGTCTCGATCAGCAGCCTTCGCAGGTGGGAGTTCGCGCAAACTGAATATGGCGATACCAGCCTCGGCTGCGCGCAAGACGGACAGGCATACACGCAGGTCGTCACCGACGGCTATCAATTCTCGCTGTCATTTGCGGCGCTGCTGTACGACATTCGTGTGTCTGCTGATGGCGGCATTGCCTTCATTTGCAACGTTGTGCCCGACAGCGGCCCGACGATTACTCCCGGCGGGCCAACGCTGGTGCCCTTCCCGACGTTCACACCCACATCACCACCCCCGCCACCGCCGACGCTCGTGCCGACTCCGGTTGATCTGCTGACGTGCCCCGCTCTCGCGCCGCGTTTACAGGCAGGCGCGCAGGGTCGCGTCATCCCCGATGCAGGCATCAATAACAACGTTCGCAGCCGCCCCGGTTTGAGCGGTACAAAGATCGGTGAAATTGCAGCAGGCGGCGTATTCACGGTGCTTTCTGGCCCGATCTGCGCGTCCGGTTATACGTGGTGGCGCGTGAACTTCAACGG
>JACMMD010000842.1 GCA_014379235.1 Anaerolineae bacterium | reverse complement strand
TCGCTCGAAGTCACCGACGCGCATGTTGCTGCGCTGATAGAGCGCTTCAAACAAGCATTGGCTGGCGCAAGTGTCGTTGTCACAGGTGGCACGCTGCCCCCCGCGATGAAACCATCATGGTACGCCGAAGTGATTTCTCTAGCGCGAGAGCATTCCATTCCGGTGATCTTTGATGCCGACGAGCCGAATCTCAGCGCGGGCTTAGTAGGTCGTCCGAACTTCGCCAAACCCAACCGCGACGAGCTTTCAGCGCTGCTCGGCCACGAAGTCACCACCAAAGAAAGCGCCTATCAAGCTGGACGCGAGATGCTCGAACGTTACGGCACAGCGCCGATTATCACCCTTGGCAGTGAGGGAGCGCTGGCTGTGCTGCCAGACCGAGCCTATTTTATCCCGCCAATACAGGTTGAAGTCGTCAGCGCATCCGGCGCAGGTGACGGTGTACTCGCTGGTTTGGCCAGCGCGATTTCTCAAGGTCAGCCGATTGAAGAAGGTCTGCGGTTGGGGTTTGCATCGGCAACGGCGGTGCTGCTGCAACTGGGTACAGCGGACTGCCGCAAAGCTGATGTCGAGCGTTTCTTGCCACAGATCGAACTGATTCCCTACGTAGCTTGAAATCGAACCGCTTCGTAAATCTGCAACAATCGTTCATAGTTGCGCTCGGCAGTGAACTTCGCCGCGAATTCCTGCCGGGCCGCGATTCCCATTTCAGCGCTGTGTTGCGGCTGTGTCCACAGTTTTTCGATCTTTGCCGCGAGGTCAAGCGCATCGCCGGGTATCGTGTGATAGCCCGTGCGCCCATCCTCTACCACTTCTTCATTCGAGCCTAATCGCGTGGTGATAACAGGTGTTCCGCAGGCGAACGCCTCGATAATGACCCGCGCCTGCCCTTCGTACCACAGCGATGGACAGACCAAACCTCGCGCCGCTTTCAGCATATTTAACGTCGCTTCATAGGGCTGCGGCCCCACAAGTTCGACGTTTTCAAGCTGATGTACACGGATAAAAGTCTGCATCTCGCCTTGCAGCGGCCCGCCGCCAACGATCCGCAGTGGGATATGTCGCAGCGACAGCCACGCTTGCAGCAGCGTTCGCACTCCCTTTTCTTCGGAGAGCCGTCCCACATAGAGCATGTGATTTCGTTCGTCAGTGCCCGCGCCGGGATCGGGGTAGATAAAGTTGGGCTTCACGACGATCTTCTCCGCAGGCAGCCCGCCCGCGATGAACTTCTGCCTGCCGAATTCCGTCAGGGCGATGTAACGATCAATCTGCGTGGCCCACGTCCCCATCGCACGATGTACGCTCAATGTCGCAGCAACGGCGGCTGACTGTGCAGCGGAGTCTCGGTAGCAAGCGTGAACCACGCCCGGCCACGCCACAGCCTTACCGAGACAATCTTCGCACACGTGGCCATCACGGAAGAAAAAAGCGTCGGGACACAATAAGCGATAGTTGTGCAGCGTCTTGACGACAGGGACGCGCATATCCTGACAGACATGGTAAGCGATTGGTGAGATCATAAAGTGCGTGTTGTGAAAGTGCGCCACTTCGGGGCGTTCACGCTGAATCAGGGCCCGCAGATCATCGGCAGCGTCGTTCGCCCAGATCATGCGCTTGGGCAGCGTCAGCTTATCAAGCAAACCAAACGCGCTAACTTCCTCATTCGAACGTCGATACTCAATAACCTCATGGCCGTGTCGACGCAGCAAAGCCGCTTCTTGCTCAACGCAAATATCTTCCCCACCGGGCTGCTGATAGCGATTATGGACAATCAGCACTTTCAAATTGAAATACCCTATAGACACTCCGAACCCGTGTTCGCTATGCTTGCAGCCACAACGTGCCGCGAACCAACCAGATCGAAGTGCTTCCTATGATTGATGCCGGAAAGCGTTCCGTGCTTGGCGTACTGGTCAACATCATCGACTATGATGCCGCCGTACAGAAAATCGAAGCTGCCATTCTAAACCGAAGTGCGCTGTCAGTATCCGCGCTGGCGGTGCATGGTGTCATGACTGGCGTGCTTGACCGCGAACAGCGCTATCGCCTCAATCAATTCGACCTCATCACGCCCGATGGTCAGCCCGTGCGCTGGGCCTTGAACCTGCTGCATCACGCCGGATTGCATAACCGCGTCTATGGCCCTGATCTAGCGCTCAAGGTCTGTCAGCTTGCAGAGCGAAAAGGCTACAGCTTGTACCTATACGGCAGCAGTGCGCCCGTTTTAGCGCAGCTTCAAGCTAATCTTCGCCAGCAGCTTCCCAATCTGCAAATTGTCGGCGCAGAACCGTCGCGGTTCCGCCAACTCACCCCTGACGGAAAAGGCGCGTTGATCGAACGGATTAAACAGTCACAGGCGGACATCGTTTTTGTCGGTCTGGGCTGTCCACGTCAAGAAGTATGGGCTTATGAATTCCGAGATGCCCTGCAAAAGCCCATTCTTGCCGTCGGCGCAGCCTTCGATTTCCTTGCGGGCAATAAACCGCAAGCCCCATCATGGATGCAGCGTTATGGGCTTGAGTGGCTGTTTCGCTTAGTCTACGAACCGCGCCGTTTGTGGCGGCGCTATCTGCTGCTGAACCCGGCCTATTTAGCCCTGTTAGCGCTGCAAAAACTCGGACTGCATCGCTTTGATACACAGGGCACGCAGCCTCTATCGGATTTGCTTTACGGTTAGCGATGCGTCTTGTTCGGTCTCACTTAAGGCCATAACGCCGTTTCGTTCTATCGCTACCGCCGCGCCAATGATGCCCACGAACAACCAGAACATCGCCCCGATAGGTCGAAAAATCAACACAGTTGCCGCAACCGAGTTTCCAAACACAACGCCAAGAACCGCCGCCAAAGCCACCAGCAGCCACACTTTATAGGGCGACTGTGGATAGCGCAACAGATGACGAATGCCGAACCATACCAGCGCGCCAAGCATCCAAACGAATAACCCAAAACCGAAAATTCCAAGCTCGTAAATAATATCCACCAACCCAATATGCGACAGCACACGCCTGCCGGGGCGCATCTCATACGGCCCATCAATACCATTCATTGGACCCGCCACACCGGCCCCCGGTACTCCTAAGCGCCATGCATACCACATCGAGCCGATGCCGTGTCCAAAGGGTGTGTGCCACGCCGGATCATATAACAGTGCTTGGAACGTATAGATACGCCATTCATATGTACCCGTCAATGAAGCGCGCCGACTAAAAGCCTCAGTGTCAGTTAGCGCCTCTATGGGCGTTTCCGGCACAGGCGTTGCTGCGCCACTAAGCATTGCCTCCAGTTCAGCTTGTGTGGTCTGCGGACGTACTATAAGCGAACTCGGTGATGCATTAATCACATTCCATAGCAGATAACTCACGCCGAACAGCACTACAATCAACACTGCACTGAACGCTGCTCGTCGCTGATAGCGCAGTCCGAGCAAAAAGAGAATCCCAGCTCCCGCCCCTAACCCCACCCAAGCCGAGCGCGAAAGGGTTCGCACGATTGTTACGTAATACATGCCGACGACGACCCATAGCAGCGAGCTTTTCAAAGATTGCGATGCCTGAGCGTAAGGCACTAGAAACATGCTCACCAGACCGAGATACCACGCAAGCTGCTCATGACTGGCGAACGTGGAGAACGGGCGGATTATGCCCTCTTGAGCGATAATGTATCCGAGTGTGCCATTTTCCCCGGCGATTTGAGTTTCCTCGCTAAAAATCCAGCGGACCTCGAATCCTTGAAAGCCAAGTTGCGACTGTATCAATCCATAAACCGCGCCAATCAGCGCGCCAACAACGATTACCGGGTACAAACGCCCCAGCATAGCGCTTAACGGTTCAGCAGAAAGGCGCAGCAACGCATAAAGCAGGATGTACAACGAGGTTGATTTGAAGCCGATCAAGCCGACCACTAGTGTATTATCGGGGTTGAAAATACTGATGAGCGACCACACAAAGAAGAAGATGACAGGCGCATCGAGCCACATAAAACGATATTGAATTCGCCGCGCTACTAGCAGTTCATACGCCATCCGCAGCGCGCCAGCGAT
>JACMMD010000841.1 GCA_014379235.1 Anaerolineae bacterium | reverse complement strand
ATGAGCATCGGGCAGGCTGCCACCTTCCAGTATTATTGGCAACCAGAATGGAGCATGACCGGGCATCGTCCTGAATGGGCGGATTCGCCAGATGGCACTTGGGCGGGCGACGTCTGGGTGCATTATTGGGATGAGCGCTGGCAGGAGATCATCGTCACGGGCGAAGATTCGTACCTTGACCGCATCATCGACATGGGCTTCGACGGTGTGCTGCTGGATCGCGTGGACGCGGCTACGTTCTACGAAGAACAGGGACGCGAGACAGCCTATGCGGAGATGGTCGAGTTGGTGCAGTTGATCGCTGACCATGCCCGTGAACGTTCGCCGGAGTTTGGCGTGTTCACCATCAACGGCGAGGATATGCCTTTTCGTGATCCCGACGATGGTTATTTCGACACGGTAACGGGGATATTGGTCGAGAGTTTGTACTACGGTTATCCGCGTGACCATGAAGCCTCGCCGCCGGATTGGACAGCGCTGCGTGAGGCTGATCTGGCGCGATGGGTCGAAGCTGATAAGCTGGTGCTGACCGTCGATTACAGCCGTGTGCCGGAACATATCGCGGATTCTTTCACTCGCGGGCGGGAACATGGCTACGTGCCGTATGTGTCAGATCGCGGCTTGAGTCGACAGTTTATCTTTGAGGGTTTTGAGCCAGATTAGGGAATAGCTGTCAGCGTATCGAGTACAGCGTTTCAGCTTAAAGGTAGTTAATTCCAGAAGCTTTATGACTTCCGCAAAATCTTCTCCATCGCTTTTCCCTTTGCTAACTCATCGATTAATTTATCCAAGTAGCGAATTCCCTGCATCGTTGGTTCTTCGATGTCTTCCACTCGGACACCACAAACCACGCCTTTAATCAAAGCCCGCGAAGGATTCAGTTGAGGTGCTTGCGCTAAAAAGGTCTCAAAGTCTGTTTGGTTTTCCAGTTGCACTTCTAACGCTTCCTGACTATAGCCTGTCAACCAGCAAACAATTGTATCGACTTCTGCTTTTGTACGTCCTTTTCTCTCTGCTTTAGCGACATACTCGGGATAGACTCTTGCGAAACTCATTGTATAAATCCGATGTTTTGTCACGATACCTTCTTGTTTCTATGGTTTCCCTATATTTTAATACGAATATCCGTCAAACTATCCTAACGCATCTTTTCATAAGCTTTGAAGTTAGGCATCACTTAATTCCTAGCTGACAAGCTAAAGGCTAAAGGCTAATAGCTTCTTTGGTGACTTGGCGGTTTAATAGAGTTTCATTATAATTACGAAAAATGAAATTTCTATGACACAAAATACAACCACACCACCGCTGATCGCTCAGGCTCCGCTGGCCGTCACCGCCGCCGCGCTGCGTTCCGGCAAGCTCAATTTGCTGAATTACATCAAGCGTGTCTGTGACCGCGTTGACGCGGTAGACGGTCAAATTCAGTCGTTCTTGCCAGAGGCTGAGCGCCGTGCGCGGCTGAAACGCGAGGCCGAAGCGCTGGCGGCCCGTTATCCCACGCCCGAAGGCCGCCCGCCGTTGTACGGTATGCTCATTGGCGTGAAGGACATCTACCGCGTCGATGGTTTCCCGACGAAAGCGGGTTCGGCGCTGCCGCCGGAATTGTTCGCAGGTAAAGAAGCGGCTTGTGTGCGAAAGCTGCGCGACGCGGGCGCGCTGGTGCTTGGCAAAACCGTAAGCACCGAGTTTGCTTACTTCGAGCCGGGGCCGACGCGCAACCCGCACAACCCCGCACATACTCCGGGTGGCTCAAGCAGTGGTTCGGCGGCGGCGGCGGCGGCGGGATTGTCGTCGTTGACGATTGGTTCGCAGACCATCGCCTCGGTAATTCGTCCGGCGTCGTTTTGCGGTGTCGTCGGCTTCAAGTCAAGTTATGGGCGTATTGACCCGGCGGGCGTGATCCACGTCGCGCAGTCGCTCGATCATGTCGGGCTGTTCACGCAGGATGTACAGGGCATGAAGCTGGCGGCGTCGATCTTGTGCAAAAGATGGCGCGCCGTGAAGGTGAAGTCCATGCCGACGTTGGGTGTACCCGATGGCCCGTATCTCGCACAGGCAGCGCCAGCAGCTTTACAGGCGTTCGAGGCGCACATCAATCGGCTGGAAGGCGCAGGTTATACGGTAGATCGCGTCTCGCTGTTCGACGACATCGCCGAAATCAAGGCGGCGCATCTCGCGCTGATGGCTGGTGAGGCCGCTCAAGTACACCGCGACTGGTTCGCGCAGCACGAAGCGCTGTACCGCCCGCGCACGAAAGAACTCATCCGCACCGGTCAAGGCATCAGCGCGGAAACGATGGAAAAATCCCGTGCTAATCAAACGCTGCTGCGCCAACTGCTGGAATCGGTGATGGAGGTGGCTGGCATCGACCTGTGGATCGCCCCGGCGGCCAGCGGCCCCGCGCCCGCAGGTATCGCGTCTACGGGCGACCCGGCCATGAGCTTCCCGTGGACGAACGCTGGACTGCCGAATATCGCCCTGCCCGCAGGCAAGATTGGCGGATTGCCCTTCGGGTTGCAGTTGGCCGGGGCGTTCAATCAGGACGAAAACGTGCTGGAATGGGCCGGGCCGATTGCGGAGTTGTTGGTGAAACCCCCAAAGCCCTCGACCCGTGTTCATGAAGAATGGGGAGAGGAGATTTAGGGTAGTCGCGGGGTTCAACCTCAGTATGTGCGGGCGTTCGATTTGAACGCCGCTACTAACCGTTATTCGGGCGACGCATGCGTCGCCCCTACAAACATTGTGGCCTCAATACAGCAGATCGGTATCGAGCTTGTTTTGCAGCGGTTCGCCTTTGAGATAGCGGTGCAGGTTGTCGATGAACACCCGCGTGATTTTGTCGTTCTCGGTGTCGGCGGTGCTGGCCGAGTGCGGGCTGACGATGACGTTGGGCATCGTCCACAGCGGATCGCCAGCCGGAAGCGGCTCGATCTCGAACACATCCAGCGCCGCGCCGCCAAGCTGTCCACTTTGCAATGCCGCGACCATCGCCACTTGATCGACCACCTGCCCACGAGACAGGTTAATTAGCACTGCCCCGCGTGGCATGGCGGCGATTTGTTCCGCGCCGATCAAGCCTTCGGTTTCAGGTGTGTGCGGGGCGGATAGAACGAGAAAGTTCGCCTCGCTCAAGAGCGGCATGAGTTCATCGGGGCCGTACAGTTTGTCGATGAATTCAACGGGCTTATCTGCGGCATGGCGGCGGTTGCCAACCACGCGCATATCGAACGCTTTCGCCAAGCGCGCAGTCTCGCGCCCGATCTTGCCAAGCCCGATGATGGCCAGCGTTTTGCTCGATAGTT
>JACMMD010000840.1 GCA_014379235.1 Anaerolineae bacterium | reverse complement strand
TTATAGGGCGGTGTCTCGCTGACGAAACGGTTCAAGCCGAGTTTATCGCTGGTGTGGATGGCCTCGACGGTCAGCCACGCCGGAAACGTCGAGATGCCGATATAGCGCACTTTGCCCGCCCGAATCAGGTCGTCCAGCGCCCGCAGCCATTCGTCAGCGGGGATGTCGAACACCGGACGATGAAGCTGATACAGGTCGATGTGATCGGTGTTCAGTCGGCGCAGTGAAGCCTCGCAGCCGTTGATGATGTTATAGCGTGATAAGCCGCGTTCATTGACACCGCCCGTCGGGAAGTAAACCTTCGTCGCCAGCGCCGCCTCATGCCGCCGATCCGCCAATGCTTTACCGACAATGCGTTCGCTTTCGCCGCCCGCGTAACCGTTGGCGGTATCCAGAAAATTGATGCCCGTATCGAGCGCTGCGTGGATGATTTCGATGCTCTCCGCTTCGGAACTGGCCGCGCCGAAGTTCATGCAGCCGATACACAACGTCGAGACCTGTACGCCAGTTCGCCCTAAAGATCGGTATTCCATAGGTATTCTCCATGAATAGCTGTTAGCCATTAGCAATTAGCCAGTCAGCATTTCAGCTTGTCAGCGATCAGTCAATCCAGTGTGCAAATTTGCTCTCACCTTAACCATTTCTCACCTACGTGGGGAGAAGTAACAAACGAAGTTTATGGGATGAAGGCGAAAGGAAACCTGCAATTTGTGTTGGCTAAAAGCTGATTAACTGACGGCTGAAATGCTGACAAGCTGAATAGCTTAATACGGCAGCGAGTGTGTACAATAGGGTAACGCACATAACAAGGACTAGCACCGTGCCACGAAAAGGATTGGCCTTATTCGCTCTAGTTGTGGTGCTTCTGGCCGCCTTGCCAGTTTTTGCTCAAGACGCGGCCCTTCCCCTGCCTGAAACGTTCACCTCGCAAGATGCGATGCTGCGCCTGAATTATCCCACAGGTTGGATCGCGCAAGACACCAACACTCCCGGCTCAGTGATCGTCGCGTCAAGCGATCAATTCGGTTATCCACAAATCAACTTTGGCCAAGTCGCGGGACTTTTTTTTGTGTACCCGGCCAGCGACTTAGGGACAATGAATCCGGCGCTCGAAGTGTCGGATGGAATGCAGCCTATTGAGATCGTGACGGGCGTCATCGCCAGCGCCAACCCCGGCCTGCAAGCCAGCGAACCGATCAGCTTTACCAGCGCCGGACATCCCGCCGCCCGTGCCACCATCATCGGCGGCGATAATGATACGGAAATAATTATCGTCGCGCTGGCAGATGATTTGATTCTGGATGTGCAAATTTTAGCCGCGCCGGGACAGCTTCCCGATTTTGAAGCGACGATACTGGCGATCATCGAAAGCATCGCCTACAGCCCCGTTTCAGCACCGGAAACTGCCGCGGTTCTACAGCTAACCGTCGAGCCAACCGCGCTATCACAGGCAGCACAGCCACCTGCGACAGAAGAACCTGTTTCAGCAGGCTTTGGCGCGGCGGCTGAGTCGCCCACCGAAGCGCCCGTAGCAAGTGAAGGGCTGGCGTTAACGGAGACCTTCACCACCAACGATGGTGCGCTGGCATTCGATTATCCGGCTGGTTGGGTGGCGGAGAATTACTCCGGCCTGATCTTTTTGGGCAACAGCGCCGAGGCCGCTCGTCCCGATACACCAGTCACGGCGGGGCAGTTTCAGATGTACTTCGCACTGATCGACCTTCAAAGCGCATTGGGCGATGCTGCAACCAATGACCCTGCCGTAGACCTACCTGAATTTCTAAGGCTGTTCACGGGCAACGTTCCTATGGCTGAACCGACGCGCTTGACTATCGCGGGTTTTCCGGCGGCCAGTGTCGATATTGCTGGCAGATTGGATGACCATCGCATCTTTATCGCGGTGGGCGAAAACGTCGTGGTCTCCATCGTCGTCGTTGCGCCCGAAGGTGAACTCGATGATTATGAATCCACATGGCGGCCTATTGTCGAGGGTATCCGCTACAATCCGGTGACAACAGCGGCACAGCCAGACATCCAAACTGAACCCCAAATTGAGGTCAGCGCAACTCCGGCTGTCGCAGTTGAACCCCAAGTCGAAGTCGATACGACTCCGGCTGTCGCAGATGAGGCGCTCGAACTCAGCCAGACGTTTACAGCGGCGAACGGTTCATTCAGGCTTCGTCACCCTGAAGGTTGGCTGGTCGAAGAGTCCGAAGGCCTTATCGCCATGACCAACAGCGCCGACCCCACCATTGAACAACTGAATCCCGGTGAGCGTGTGCTGCTGCTGAAGGTGGGTTCGCTGACGGAGATGGGCCGCGTTCCGGCAGACCTTAACGCGCTGACGATTCTCAACCGTTTCGCGGACTCGACTCAGATCGGCGTGCCTTATGAAGAAGCCGAAACGCTGACCATTGGCGGTTGGTCATCAGCGCGGGCGAATGCCTTCACAATGATGTTTGATCACAGCAGCATTTTGATGCGGCTTGAAGGCGAGACCGAAGGCTATATCGCTTATGTTCATGCTTTCACAGCGACTGACGAGTTGGAGGAATTTGAGCCGACACTGCTGGCCATCCTCGCTTCGATCACTATAGCGCCATTCGATGAACCAACGACGATACCCACCACTACCGCCGTTGAGGTTGATAGTACGGTTGAAGCCGCCGTCGTGGAAATCGTGCCAACTGTCGTGCCTACTGTGGCTGCGGTTACGGAAGGCACATACACTGCCGCCGATGGCTCGTTCACTTTCCACCATCCCGCGACGTGGCAAGTTAGCGAGAACGCCGATGGCACAATCGTGCTGGTCGGGCCGCAGCAGACGATGGCGCTTCTAGAGCTTTACCCCCTCAGCGAGGTTGAAGCGGTGGACACGGATGCGACTCCGCTTGATGTGCTGCAAGCGCGGCTCGAAGGTCAAGACATCCCGCGTGTTGAGCCGAGCACGTTCACCATCAGCGGCCTTGCAGACGAACGGCAGGCGGCCAGCGAAGACGTGATGACCGCTCAAGCCGACGCGACGACCATCATCATGTTTGTCGATACGGATGCGGCGGGCGATGAGACTGTCATGGTCGGTGAAATGAGCGTGTTCACCGGCCCTAATACGCTGCGATTCATCCGCGCCGAACTGTTGGATATTCTGGCTTCGCTGGAAATCGTTGCGCCATAAGCGAGATTGCGTAGGGGCAAGGCGCGCCTTGCCCCGTATACAAACGCTGCCTTCTGTTAAAATCCGGTTATTTTCAATATGTGTCTTTTTATTCGCAATCCGCGTCGGGGTTGCGGAACAGCACCCCCGATGGAACTTCGCCAAGCCGCTCGAAACGGCTGTACGTCTCGCTGTCCGCATGTGACTGTGGAATCAATAGATACTGTGACAGAAAGCGGTGTTCTGGCGGATAGGGGCCGAAGCCAACCGTGAGTCCGATTCCCGGCGGGACGGTAATGATCTCCGAATCCAACAACTGCGAATTATGCAGCAGCAGCGTATTGCACCACGCATTGGATTGTGCGGGGTCGTAGGTAAGCTGCTGCTCAAACACCGCACGAAAATCATCGACGCGCTCATCGTAGCGGGGATAATCGTTGGGGATGCTCATTGGATAAGCGCGCCGGAATTGTGGATACATGCCTATGTTGAGCGCGATAATTAGCGCCAGCAGCCAGTAGCGGTGGCAGAACAGCAGCACCAGCGCCGATAACAAAACATGCGGGGCCATCACGCGGTAATCGCGCCAGCCGTGCATATCGTACAGCAGAAAATTGGCCGCCAGTATTCCGCCGAGGTTCAACGTGTGGAACAACGCCTCTGCGAACCACGTCCCGCGCACCAGCAGCGCTTGACCACGCCAGCGCCGCAGCATGACGATCAGGCTCACGCCGCAGACGATCACTAGAAACACCATCAGATAGCGCTGCGCGTTTTCGAGCGGACTTTTGTCGACGGTTGCGAACATGGTTAGGTTGATCTGAATGTCGTGCCAGAACAATTCCAGACCGGAAGCCTGTGGCAGTGTCGAGATGAAGTTCGATCCCGGCAGTGAAAGCCTCGTAAAGCCAATAAACGCGACGATCACCAGCGTGCTGGCTTGTATGGCGGCCCAGACCATCGAACGCAGCGAGAATGTGCCTCGATTCAGCGCGTCGAGCGCAAAGAATGGAACCAGCACCAGCGCCCACGTCACGCCGCGAATGAACGATGCCAGCAGAATTAGCGCCACCATCAGCCAGAACGTCCGGCGTGACCACACTTTGCGCCGCGCCGTCATCATGATGAACACAGGCGCTAACAGGATGGCAATCGCTTGATGTAGTGCCTCTTGCATCATCGTTGGCAGGTAAAGATGCATCGCCCAGAATGAAGCGATGAATGCGATAAGCGCGATCAACTGGATGATTTTCGG
Source organism: Anaerolineae bacterium (assembly GCA_014379235.1). Taxonomy (GTDB): domain Bacteria; phylum Chloroflexota; class Anaerolineae; order Aggregatilineales; family Phototrophicaceae; genus JACMMD01. Next base: position 1,663 of record JACMMD010000840.1, on the reverse strand, counting down.
GCGTGTGGCGTAGAGCATGATGCCCACCGCCAGCGTGACAAAGGCGATATTGATCGGCAAACCAGTTGAAGGCTGCCAGCCCGTGACCCGTGCGATCATGCCGTAAATCGCCGGGAACAGTGGCCCTTTGGTGCCAAAGCGCGAGAAACTCGCTGGCGCTGGCGCTTCGTCAATCGAATAATAGCCGCCGTTGAAGCCGACCTCGCGGAAGGTGGCGATCTGATGCCAGTACATAATTTTGTCTGAGGTTGTGGGGATATAGCCGAATAGGCCGATGTCGCTGAAACGCTCGATCAGCAGGTAGGTTGTGACGAGCGGCGTCAGCAGTGCCAATGCCAGCAGCAGCCAACGAAATGTTCGAGAGATCAGCATAGCATTTTCCTTGTAGTGGTCATGCCGGACTGCGCTGGTAAACCCAATAGCGCCCGCGTGTGATGTCGAATGGGTACGGCTCATCAAATCCGGCGGGGGTCAATTGGGGGCAGTTCGTCCGTCCGCTGCTGTCGAAGCAAATGATAATGTCTACGCCGAGCGTTTCAAGCGCCGCGTCGTAGTTGTTGTGAGTGGCTTCGCTGTAGCGCGATAATCCTCGATAACCGATGAAATAGCGCCCATCGCTGTTCAGTGTGTAGAAGAATACATCCTCGCCCAACACAACGCTGTTTTCCGGTATGCGCCACGTCAGCAAATCGACCTCGGTCAGTTCGCGCTGATTCTGTTGGTAGACGGTGGTCATGCCCATATCGTAAATCGGCGCGGAGACCATACCTGTCAGCAGCACGAACACGCCCACCAACACACCCGTTTGCCCGCGACAGGCCCGCCCGATGAGATAGGCCACGAACGGCGACCACATCACCAAGTAACTGTACGCCCCTGTGACGAAGTAGTTCGTCAGCAGCAGCGACACCAGCAGCACAGCGCCAATCCAGCGGTCAACATTCGTGCCTGAACGCAGCATAGCGATGATGCCAACCAAGACCGCCAGCAGTTCGACGGGTGAAGTCGTCATATTTTGCGGTAGGTAAAGCACATCCCACGGGACGCGAGTAAAGCGACTGCGTACCACGCCGCCGTAAGCGTCGGTGAAGCGGTTGAAGTATTCCAGCTTGAGCGTCGGGTCAGGCGTGAAATGTTCGAGCAGAAACACCGCGATAGCCAGCGCGCCGCCGATGCCGTAGATGATAATCGGCTGCCAGCGCCATTTACGCCACTCGCGGCGTTCGGTTGGCGGCGGAACGGCCTTTACGATCAACGCCAGTCCCAGTGTCAGTGCCAGAACAGGCGCAAGCGTGGGGATGGTTTCGAGGCCGACGTACAACGACAGCCCCATCAAGAACGGCCAGCGCAGCGATGTATTCGCGGAACGCTCATGCAACAACCAGCACAATAACGCTAATGCGCCGTAAGTGGCTGTGCCGATGTCTTGCAGCAGTTCATGAGATGTTCGCACGAAGGTGCTTAAGCCTATCAAAGCTACCACACTGACGACCTTTTGCAGCGCGGTCATGTCTGGAGCGCGCCAAAAAGCAGCCGCCGCAATCAGCACAGTGATGCCAGCCACTACCAGCGAAAAGACGCGCATGGTGATGAAATCCGGGCCGAACGCCCGAACCCATAAACCCATGAGCACGTAATAACGGGCTTCGGTGGGGTCTTTGTC
>JACMMD010000839.1 GCA_014379235.1 Anaerolineae bacterium | reverse complement strand
GGGCATGGGCAGCGGAGTCGGCATCATGCTCTATGATCTCTACGCGGACGAAACCCACAACCTGAATTTCCACTCCGAGCGTGAAAATTGGGTCAGTAGGCTGGACTTCAACGCCGACGGTACGCTGCTGGCAGTGGGCTACGGCACAGGCGACGGCGGGGGTGATGGCACGGTACGTCTATGGGGCATCCTCAACGGCGTCGGTTGAGGCTTAAGTTCGGACACACATCACGTATTCGTAGGGGCGGGTTTGAAACCCGCCCGAATATTTCTAGCCGGAGATTTCGATCTCCGGTTTTTATTGCCGTTGGAAATCAATCATATGTAGGGGCACGACATGTCGTGCCCGTATGGAGGCGACGCATGCGTCGCCCCTACAAAATGCCCATTTGTGTCTCAAGCTCCGCCCAAAGGCTGAACGGGTTTCAGCCCAAAGCGCCGCCAAAGATCAACCGTTGGGCCGGAGAGTGCCTGTCGCATTTGGGGTTTAATGACAGCATCAAACAGCATCAACAAATTCAGGAGAAAACGAAATGCGTAAGTCAGTGTTGTCCCTCGTTCTAATCAGCGTCATCGCTTTACTCGCCAGCGCAGCGCCCGCCAGCGCACAAAGCGGCGTGGTTGTCACCTGTAATACTGGCGCGAACATCACCAACGGCGTCGAAGTGGTCGTGAACATGCGCTCCGGCTTCAGCTACACGGCTACGGCCATCGGCATCAACGGTTTTGACCCCGTGTTGGCAGTTCTGGACAATGCAGGCAACGGCCTCTGCACGGACGACGCGGTTGCGGCTTCGAGCTACAGCGCGAACCTGCCTTCGAGCGGCTTTGTTCCTTCATCGAGCCTCAGTTCACAGGTCTCATTCAATAACAATCAAGGCGGCTTGGCTGACGTATCGCTGGTCGTCGGTGGCTACAACGGCGCGCACGGTCAATTCGTCCTCATCGTCGAAGGCATGGCAGTAACGTCGGCGGATGGCAGCGGCTTGCTGGCTGGCGATCCCTTCTCGGTGCTGGTCGACCAAAACCTGATTAACTCCGGCACGAACCTGAGCGCTTACATGATCTCCCGCACAACCGAACTTGACCCGCTGATGCGCGTCTTCGATGATGCTGATGCCCTCGTGTACGAATGCGACGACGCTGGTGCTGCAACTTGCGTGGGGCAGTCGAGCAACCTGAGCGGCTACTACGTCTCTGAAGAAGGTGGCTACCAGCTTCCCGGCTACGATCTGGACTCGATGTTGAGCCTGAACCTGAGCCAGTGGCGCAGCGGCAACGCCGTCAACTTCCTACTGACGAGCTTCAACCAGAGCAGCTTCGGTGATTACGTCGTCGCCTTCCACATGGGCATCTAGCCTAACGGTTCGCAAAACAATGGGGCGCGGTAAACGGCAACGAACCGCGCTCTTCCTTCCTTCCCCTCTGACAGAACCGCCGGACAATCACTCCGGCGGTTTTGATTTTTCCAAACATGCTTGTAATCGTAGGGGCGCTTCGCGAAGCGCCCCTACAAAGAGCGGACTTTGCTGAGAAACAAGTACCTTGAGTCTTGCTCATAAAGCGAATCGCCACTATCGTGATGAGTACCACTTACTGTCAAAAGGTCGATTTATCTGATGCCCCTTTCAAGACGGAATTTTTTACAGGTCAGCGCCGCTACAACTATCGCCACCGCAACGGCGACCAGCACCAACCTCACATGGGCCGCACCGTCACAGCAGCAAGCACTCGCCGCTGATAATCCCGCCTTACATCTGCTCAACCGCCTGACGTGGGGAGCGCGACTCGAAGATGTCGAACGCATCAACGCCATCGGTATCGAAGCCTATTTAGACGAGCAGTTGAATCCCGAAAGCCTTGACGATTCGGCGCTCGATGAATGGCTCGATGCGTTCCCGCTGCTGAACCTCAGCCGCCGTGAACTGTATTTACTAGAAGACGGTGGATGCGGTGGGCGCTGTGGTCGGGCGCTCATCAACAGCATGGTGCTGCGCGCCGTTCACAGCCAGCGCCAACTTCATGAGCGCATGGTGGAGTTCTGGTCGGATCATTTCAACATCCCGTCGGAGTCAGAAACGGGCGAGGTGACGGTCTTTCAGCGCGAGGTTATCCAGCGCAACGCGCTCGGTAGCTTCCGCGATCTACTGCTGGCCAGCGCTCAAAGCCCGGCCATGCTTTACTACCTCGATAACTTTCTCAACGAGGCCGAACATCCCAACGAGAACTACGCCCGCGAATTGATGGAACTGCACGCGCTCGGAGTCGACGGCGGCTATACCGAACACGACGTGCGCGAAGTGTCCCGGGCCTTCACGGGCTGGACGGTACATAACAGCAGCGACGACGGCTTTTTCTTCGACATCACCGTTCACGACACGGGCGAAAAAAGCATCCTCGGTCATACGCTGCCTATCGAACGCGGTATCGAGGACGGGCTGCACGTCCTGAGTATCCTTGCGAACCATCCGTCGGCGGCGCGTTTCATCAGCTACAAATTGGCGGTGCGTTTCGTTAGCGATGATCCGCCGCAAAGCCTGATCGACGGCATGGCGCAG
>JACMMD010000838.1 GCA_014379235.1 Anaerolineae bacterium | reverse complement strand
TACTCCTTTAGATAAGTTCCGCGAAGATCACATGAAGCGTCTGACCGACGAAAAACGCATCAAGGCGGTAACGGTTTGCTTCACCGACCTCGAAGGTCGGCTGCATATGCTGGATTATGACAAGAAATTCCTGCTGAAATCTGCCGACAATCTGACGTTTGACGGCTCATCGGTACGCGGTTTCTCCCAGCAATCCGAGTCCGACCTGCGGCTAGGTATCGACTGGGCAGCGTTTTATTGGCTGCCTGCTGACGTATTCGGTTCGGGCAAAGTGCTGGTGTTTGGCGAAGTTTTGGAGCGCGATGGCAATCCCTACCCTGCTGACCTGCGCTCGATGCTGAAACAGTTCAGCGCCGACCAATACGAAAAAAGCGGCTACACCTTCAACCTCTCCAACGAGATCGAAGGCTTTGTGTTCAAAGGTCAGCACGCCGAACAGCGCTATATCGAAACGGGCGAGTTCGAGTTCGTCTCGACGGGCGGTTACTATCACTCGCTGCCCGGTGATACTCTGCGTACCTTCATTGACCGGGCGGCAGAAGTGCAGCGCGCGATGGGTTTTGCCAACGAGAAGGATCATCCCGAAGTCGCGCCTTCGCAGTTCGAGATGAACTACTCCTACGCCGAAGCGGTCATCGCCGCCGATCAGGTGCAGCTCTACAAACTTCTCAGCCGTCAGGTCGCCCGCCAGCTTGACCTGACTGCCAGCTTCCTGCCGAAGCCCGTGACGGGCATCAACGGCAGTGGTATGCACACCAATATGTCCATCTCTGATAGCAAGAGCAACCTGTTCTATCAGGCTGATGGCAAAGATGGCGTTTCGACGTTCGCGTGGGATTTTGTCAAGCGCATCCTGAGCGCTGGCCGCGACATCGCTCTCATTCTCAATCCGAGTGTGAATTCGTATCGCCGTCTCGACCCGCACTTCGAAGCGCCGAACCAGATCAAGGCATCGGCCATTGATCGTGGCAGCATGGTGCGTATCCCGATTGGCAACTCACGCTCTGCCCGCATTGAGGTTCGCTCGATTGCGCCGGATGTCAATCCATACATGGCGATTTATACGCTGTTCCGCACGGGTCTGGAAGGCACTATCAGCAGCGTGTCGCCGGATGCGATTCTGCCGGACAATATCTATGATGCCATTGACGATTTCGAGGCCAGTGGCTATGTCAAGTCGCTGTTGGGCGCAGAAATCGCAGGACGCTATGCCAGCCTGAAACGGATGTCTGCGGATCGCTGCCCGCGCCTGCTTGGCAGCCTCATCAAGACATCTGAAATCCAGTTCCATCATGAAGTCCAGAACCAATACTACTGGAACCACTTCTAAGAACTGTACTCGAGTGCGTCAGCAGCACACGTTTATCAGGGGTCATGCAATCGCATGACCCTTTTACTTTATGTGGCTAGAAGAGCTTTGAACATCTCATGAAGTTCTACGATTCGAGGAGCGAAACTAGCAAGAAAGGGAATAGATACAGATATATTTCCTCTTCCATCGCCACTATCCCCGTAACGTCTATAAAGTGTATCTATGCAGTAGTAGATTGCTCGAAGCTCGTCCTCATCCAGCGAAGTAAGGTCGCATTCAGATACAGTTTGTAAGCCAAGCTGAATCCTTTCAAAAAGGCTCTCCTGTTGTTTTATGGGGAGTAAGGTTTCTAACTTTAAAGTGGATAATATTTGTTCCAATGCCACATTGTATATCCAACAGGGAACAACCCACGAAGAGTTGCTCCTTATCAACAGTGAGCAGGTGGCTATTTCGACCTCCGAACGCGGGTCAAGAATAAGCATTGCTTTTAGTTCACTAAGTCTATTCACGTGCAAAGGATTTGGAAACTGTGGGTGCTCGCAATTGAAGACTTCCCCAAACATTTCGACCACCGCTTGAAGAATGAGTTTGAATTCCTGTTGCGAGAGAGGACTGAAATCAATATAAGGGTCGTCAATAGGCTCCCTAAGAAAAGTCGCTAATGTGCTGTTCTCTGGTTGTACCTTAGCAGCAAGATACAAGCGAGCAGGATCAAAAGTACCGCCGCCTGGCATCCAACTGGATGTACTGTTGACGATCAGGGTTGAACCCATAATTTTTCGTTTTATTTTCTCAACTCAAAATATGATATTCGAATTATATAACAGAACGATCTTCCATGTGGTTTCAGCAAGATCAGTAAAGCTAATCGCTTTATATTAAACCATTAAGACCTAATCCCTTTACCAACTTAATTACAACACATTTCGCAACCTTGCAGCCGTCTCTATACTGCTACACTTAAAGTTAGTTAACACGTTATTACGGAGCAATTCATGGACAGCACCGCTATTAAAGAGGTGCGGGTTGTACTGCGCCAAGTGCAGGAGCATTTGTTCAACGCTCACTTACAGCTTGGCGCACAATGGGAAACACTCGGACTGGTGGACGTGGTTCACCACCCCACAACCTCTATACCTGACCTCAACTATGTCACGCCGCGCCGCAACACGGCATGGGTTCCCGGCCCCGAAATCCAATCGGGCTTGAACCACTTGCAGCAGTTCGAGCGGACGCCGCGTGTTCAGTACATCGAGGGTTTGTTCCCGCCGATGTTCGCCAAGACTCTGCGTGACCTGCATCTCGAAATCGAACGCGAGACGCCGATCATGGTCTACAAGGCCGACGGGTTCAACGGCGTGTTCCCGCAAGAACCGAAGATGCCCGACGTGCCCGATGGCGTGACCATTGAGGCCGTCACCGATCAGCGCGGGTTAGAATTGTGGTGGTATGTGTGGCGCAATGCCTTCTACGAAGTGCTGACGCTCGGTGTCGAGCCGTTGTTCGTCGGACGCGATTTGAAGGGTCTCAAAAATGGCTACCACTTCGACTATCTGGCGATGCGCGGTAACTCTCCGGTGGGCGTGGTGCGCGTGAGCGTTCACGGCACAACGGCGCACCTGCTGGCGTTGGCGCTGCTGAAAGAAGCTCGCACGCCGGATATGATTCAACTGCTGCAACTGACGGCGATGCAGGCTGCACTCGAACGCGGCTGCACCATGATCTTCGCACCGGGAGAAACCGACGCAGACCGCCGCTTATGCCGCGAGATTGGCTTTATGGACACGGGCAGCATGGTATGTTATTCTGCGCGTTCAGCAGATAACAGCGCCGGCCCCGGCGAGGAAGCCAGCAGCAATGCTATGGAACAGCATTTTCTTACCCCCCGGTGGTGAACTGACGCAGGCCGTTTCTGCGCTGCAAACCGCGCTCACTGAACAGGGCTATACGCTCTACGACCCGTTTGGCGCGCTACCGGGAAAAGCCTATAAAGAGTCGGCGCGATTCTTTGTCGCGCCTGTACACGACGGCTGGCTGCGAATCCTCGTAGAGTCAGCGTTTGTGCCGGCCTTCGACGCGGAATTCGGCGCGCATCTCCTCATGACGCTGGATGAAAGCCACGCGACCATCACCCTTGCAGGCGATGAACAAGCGCTCGTATCACGGTTACAATCGAGTTGTTCAGCGGCGGATTTGCAAGCGCTCATCACCGACAGCATGGTTTCCGCACCGGCCCCAAGCGACAAAAAAGCGTCCACTTTGCCGCTCGATGCCCTGCCAACCGATGTTCGCGGATTGGCTGAAGGCGTCGATATACGCGCCGCAGAGAAAATGTTCTCGCGCTTGAGCGGCGGTCTTATGGACAAAGTCAGCAAACGCAGCGGGCACGGTGGCGCAGCGCAGTCGAATTCGGAAGCAGCGCATAACTTGATCGCGGCCAGCAGCGCCGAACCGGATTGGTCGAGCGCGGGCGGGCGGCGTATTTTGCAACTGCTCGACTGTCTCGGTATCAACGCGAACTACGGACGCGAACCAAACTTCGCGGATTTGCGTGATGCCTATGCGCTGCACAAACGCCGCCAGCGCAAACCCGACGCGACACTTTATCCCGGCGATAGTGAAGTCATGGCCGCTGTACCCAACGCGCTCGATTACACACCCGTTTACGCGGGCAAGAGCGCCTAAGCGATGGCCATCGCAGACCGCCTCAAATGGGATCACACCTACCTACAGCGCGAAGGCGATTCGTATCCACCGCCTGACCCGCTGCTGCTCGAATTTACGCCGCCGCCACCTGTATCGGGCTTCAACCGTCAAGCGCTGGATGTCGCTGCCGGAATGGGGCAGAACGGCTTGTGGTTGGCATCGCAAGGCTACAGCGTCGATCTGATGGACACCAGCCGCGTGGGACTGCTGCGCGCTCAGACTGAAGCTACGCGGCGCGGCATCCGCAGCGTGAATCTGCTGCAAGTGGATTTAGATGAAACCGCATTGAACAACGAAACCTATGCGCTGGTGTGCGTGTTTCGCTACCTCAAGCGCGATCTGATGAAGCAGATTCGCGCCTGCGTCCGTCCCGGCGGGCGCATCATCTACCAGACATTCAACACGCGCTATCAAGACGTTCGCCCCGATATGAACCCCGATTATCTGCTGCGTCCCGGCGAGCTTGGCGGCTATTTTGCGGATTGGAAAATCTTGCATAATGCCGATGAACGTTATATTTCCCAACTGGTCGCGCTGAAGAAATAGACCGCCATACCCATATGTTGTACCTCTATTGTCATAATTGGCAGATTTTATATTACAATAGTTACAATCGCTTCTGTATACATGGGAGACGACATCGATGGCAGACAACGAAATTCGTATTGGCGCTCTAGCCACGAACATCGGGCCCTTCGCCGCAATCGGCAAGGATGGCATTCGCGGTGTCGAAATGGCGATCACGGAATTTGGCGGGCAAATCGCAGGACGAAAAATAAAGCTTTTCAAGGCAGGGTCGAACGCCATGCCCGAAGATGCCTACAGCAAAGCACAGGAATTGGTTGAACAGCGCCGTGTCGATTTTATGGTTGGCCCACTGTCCGGCAATGAAGGCATGGCCGTGCGCGATTATGCCAAAACGCAGCCCGAACGGACATTTATCAACGGGGTATCCGCCGGACAGGACATGACGCTGCGCGACCCTGCGCCGAACTTTTTCAGCTTTAGCACCAACGGCGTCCAGTGGATGGCCGGATTAGGCAACTACGCTTATCACACACTGGGCTACCGGCGTGTGGCCACCATCGCTGAGGACTACAGTTTCCCGCACAGTCAGGTACGGGGTTTTGCGCTGCCGTTCTGTCAGGCGGGCGGAGAGATCGCTAAAAAGCTGTGGGTGTTTCTGGGCAAGATGACTTTCAGCGACGTGTTGGCCCAACTGCCCGACGACATCGACGCGATCTTTGTGGCCGTCAGTTCGACCAGCGCGATTCATTTCTTCGAGCAGTATTACGAGGCAGGCGGCACACTGCCCCTGATGTGCGGCACCAACACGGGCGACCCCACGACGCTGAATATTCACGGCCCCTTGGCCGAAAAGTTGGTGGGCATGGTCTCAGCCGGGCCGGTTGTCGATGGCAACCCCCATCCGGCGTGGCAAACATTCGCCCAAGCCTACCGCGAACACGCTCCGGCGGGACAGCACTTCCCATCGATGGCGGCGCACGGTTATTACGTCAACACCAAAGCAGCACTGCTGGCGCTGCAAATGGTCGATGGCGATTTATCCGGCAGGCAAGAACGCTTCAAAGCGGCGCTGCAAGATTTAGCCTTCGACACGCCCACCGGGCCGGTTCGCCTTGACCACAACCGGCAAGCGATTGCCGACATCTATCTCAAGCAGCTTGATCTACAGGTCGATGGCTCGCTGTACAGTATGCTGGTGGACATCACGCCCGAAGTAAATTCGACGCTGGGGATGCCCGAAGCCGACTATCTCACGCTCGGCCCCATCGGACGTGACTGAAGTATTGCTTTTGCTGCAATCGCCCTAGCCCGAAAGTCTGCGGGCGCGTCTCTCTATTTGGCCTATACTTAAGCTTAGGACACAAGGGGGATACGGCGATGGCGACGTTTGACTTTAATCCGAACGGCAAAAAGGTAATTCTCTCGATTGACGGCGGCGGGATGCGCGGCATGATCTCGATTTCCATGCTGGCCGAACTGGAACGCATGACCGGAAAAACCTGCCAGCAGTTGTTCGATATGGTGGCGGGCACAAGCACAGGCGCGATCATCGCCGCTGGAATCGCCATTGGCATGACGGCGCAGCAGCTTCTTGAGGTGGTCTACCGCGACAAGCTGCCCAAAGCCTTCCCCAAACAAGACCTGAACTTCTGGCTGCGCTACATCACGGGCGGACTGAAATATCTGTATCCGCTGGAGACGTTCCGCGAGGCCCTCGCACCATTGGCGCAGGGGCAAAAAATCAAAGACATCACGCATCCGATCATTCTGCTGACCACCAAAGACGTGCGTACCAGCAACACCTACTACATCACCAACGCCGGGCCGGGAGCGGCCACATTTGCCGAGTGGCCGCTGTCGGGCGCAGTGGCGGCGAGCGGTGCAGCGCCGATTTTCTTCCCGCCTGTGGCCGGTAATATGGTCGATGGCGGCGTGGGCGTGTATGGCAATCCGTGTTTAGCGGCGGCCATAGAAGCGATGGAATACATAGGGGCGGATCGCGGATTCACTCCCGGCAACGTCATCGAGATTTCGCTGGGCACAGGCTATCCGACCAACGAGCGCAGCGACGGCGAGGCGGATCGCTATTGGCTGCTGGACTGGATTAAGTACATCATCATCGCGGGCATGGACGAGGCCCAGATACAACAGGCGTTCAACGTGCGCGCCATCTACCGCGACCAGATTGATTTTCGGCGTTATAACCCGCTGCTCACCCGCGAAAACCTTGAGAGCAATCTGGGCATCTTGACCGAAGGCCGCCCGAACCCGTCCGAGTTAGGGCTGGATTCGTTTAAGCCGGAAGAAATCGCCTTGATGGAAGACATCGGGCGGGTTTATGCCCATCACATCGACTGGACGAAGGAGAATCAAATGCCGTGGGATACCGTTGGCGGGCATGGTAAGCCGCGTGTGCTAAACGTCAACTGGGACGCGACGAATTATCGGTAAGCTTTCGCTTCGTTACGCAAGCTGAACTTATACAAGGGCACTAACCCCTGTCGCTTAGTTCAATGTGCGTAACATCAGTGCTATACTTTGTGGGAAGGCAAACGAGGCAAGTTTCACGATGTCTGACCGTATCATATTGACCCTTCCCGATGAACTTTCCGCTCGTGTTCGGTATATCGCAGAGACAACCGCGAAGCCAGTTGAGCAAGTTGTGCTCGAACATCTCAAAACATTAGCCACAACGGCGCCGCTGCCATTCGATGAGCAGACAGAACTCGATGCCTTGCGCTCGTTATCCGATGATGCGTTGTGGACAATCGCCCGCGAACAAATGCCGAGCGACGTTCAAGCACGAGCGCACGAATTAATGGACAAAAACTCGCTCGGTACGATTAACGACACGGAGTACGACGAACTCCAAAATCTCGTCGAGCGGGCAGACCGTCTCATGCTGCGAAAAGCTGAATCAGCCGCCATCCTAAAAGAACGCGGCTATCCATTTAGCCAAAAGGACTTCAAGCCGGAGCATGAATGATCTGTCTTGGGCTGCTATCAAGCGGTTAGTCTATGAACGCGCAAATGGAGTATGTGAATACTGCCAAACATCAGAAGAAAATATTGGACAGACGATGCAAGTTGACCACATAGACCCTCAAGCGGGTGATGCTCTTGATAATCTATGCTTGACTTGCTGGAACTGCAATAGCCATAAACACAAAGCGACACTGGCTGTAGACCCAGAAGCAGGCGAGAAGGCTGCTCTTTTCAGTCCACGTTCTGAAAACTGGTCGGATCACTTCAAATGGATTGATAATGCAGCACAAATAGATGGATTGACGCCGACTGGACGAGCCACTGTCGTTCGACTAAAGATGAATCGCCCTGCGATAATTATTGCCCGTAAACGCTGGGTTGCTGGCGGCTATCATCCACCAGCGACAAACCCCTCATAGGAATTCCAATTTTCTTTTTCTCTGTGCCCCTGTTTCTCTGAGCCTCTGTGTTAGATCTTCGCATCTTCCGGCGTGACCATCCGCCACAGGAAGTAATGCGGGCCTGTGCCCGGACGTTCGTAGGGTTGGCCGAGCCGCGCGAATCCGTAGCGCTGATAGAAGCCGACGACATTGACGCGCCCGTTGCACCACAGCCACGTCCCGCCGTTTTGCGCCACATGCCGGATTCCCGCTTGCAGCAGCATCCCGCCGCAGCCTGTCCCGCGAACTTCCGGCGTGGTCGCCATGCCCTGCAAACGCCATGCCGTTTCCGCTGCATCCGGCATATCCTGTCTCGGTGGCGGCTGACGCGAAAACGAAGCAACACCCACTAACGTATCATCGATGAACGCACCAATATGCAGTGCGTCGACATCATCGTCGCCGGGATAGTTCAGTTGTTCAACCGTCTGATGCGGGCGCAAAATGCGCTGGCGCATGGGTCGCGTCTCGGCGGCGGAGATTGGCTTGATCGTGACGTTGCTCATCGAACATCAAGCGGTGAAATCAGTGTGATTTTGTCGGCATATCGCTTGAAATCGTCAATATTGAGAGTTAACAATGTGTCAATATCGTTGGCAAGCATAGTAGCAACAATGTTCATATCGTGAACCTGCTTGCCGTGTGTTAGATAAGTTGCTAAAAGTTCGAGCAGTTTTTCCCTCTCGCTTTGTGTCTCATCAGCAACATGGAACAGCGGCTTAATCGCCCTCACTTCGGCAATCACTTCTTCTCGCGTCAGTGGTACTTTTAGCGTTTTAGGATGTGTTGCCTGTACGATAAATTCGCGTATCACCTGACCGCTAATCCACAGTTCAACATCTTCGCTCCACATCCGTTTTAGCAGCGCATCCGCCTCAGTATGAAACTCTATATCCGTAAGTAGCGCACGCAGCAGAACATTGGTATCAACAAACGCTTTAACGCCCATCGTCCCCATACCAATCTTCACGACGTAGAGAGGGCGGCTCATTCACCGGATTATGCAACTGTGCCGCTTGCAGCAGTTGAATCTTTTCGTCAGCGGTTAAAGAGCGTTGGTCGCCGCGCTGCGTGAGCAGTCGAACGATCAATTCCTGCTGCTGCTCCTCCGAAAGCTGTACGACCAATTCGATGAGTTGATCGTAATCCAGATTCAGATAAAATGTCGTTGCCATTGGCCGCGTCCTTACTCGACATCGATAGATCATGTGTATAGTTTACACTAGCGTAACGGCGGGTTAAAACCCGCCGCTAGAGAAAAGCCACGCGCACTAAAGGCGCAAATTTCAACTACCGCTGACGTGTGACTGCTCTAACATTGGCTCGACTAGAATTTGCACCGGCAGAATAAATAGATTATCTCGTGTGTTTTCGCCGCTCACCTGTACTCGCGTTCCATCGCTGGCCCGATACCAACCGACGTACAGTTTATATTCCCCCACTGGTGTATCTTCGGGGATGGTCAACGTGCGCGTATCGCTGAAATCCGGGCCGGGACGCCAGCGCGAGGTCGGATAGCCCGCAGGCATACTATCATTCTGCGCCACGATTTCGCCATTCGCGTCGGTCAGCGCCAGCGTGACCGTGTAATCTTCAGCTAACGGTGCGATGTAGCGCCAGTTCAGTGTCACGGCGAGTTCATCGCCTGCCGCGAGTTCACTATCCGACAGCGTATAACCCGCCAACCGAATCGCCTCACCAAAGGTTACGTCCGTTGGATATTCCGGCGCGGGTGCAGCGTGGTTCGGGTCGATCAGCAGTGGGCCGGTCAGCAGCACCGCCGTCAGCGGATTACCATCCATGTCCGTCCAATGCAAATGACGATCTGTTTCGGGGTCGCGCCAGCCAACCGCGATTTCCAGCGCATACGGCCCGATTCCGACTGCGTTCTGGTTCATGCGGAACTGAATCGGCACACGGTAAATCGCGTCGGGGTCGAGGCTGTCCGTCGGTGACATGCCGGGATAGGTGTCGATGCCGCTGATCGGGTCTTTGCTGATGGGATTGACGGCCATGACGAACAACACCGGATTGGCGTCATTCTCACCGCGAATGTACAAATCGAGCCGTACCAGATCATCTGGCGCGACACGATCCGTATATAGTTCGTAGCCCAACACGGCTAACCCTTCGGCCTGCACGTTGATCGGCTGCGCGCTTGATGGCAGCGCGGCCACCCGTTCCAGCGTCCCATAAGCGCGGGGCAAAATCAGCACGGGCGAGATTAGCGCGGCCACGGCCAACGGCGCGATCAACAGCGCGCTCAACCTGCGCCCTAAAATCGTCTGCCAGCCGAGCGCCATCAACGGCGCGAACGCCACCAGCG
>JACMMD010000837.1 GCA_014379235.1 Anaerolineae bacterium | reverse complement strand
GCCGGATAGGGCATTATCTGTTTCTCCAATACAAATCGGGCGACTCAGGCAAACTTCGTTTGCTCGTCGCCCCTACAAATACACTTTTGCGGATACTACACACGCTGCAAGTGCGTCGCTTTGAACTCCGTCGCGTACTTGAGACCGTAGCCCACCGTGCGATCCATGCCAATATGCGCGAACCAGATCAGCGCCAGTTGGATACCGAGTGTCCAGCCGCCAATGGTTGCCAGCACGAACAGCGCAATCGGCAGCGAGTAAGTGTGAACAGCGTTGTACAAATAGCTGCCGATGCGCGGGTTCACGAGATAGCCGATAGCGCTCAAATCCGGCGCGAGCAGCAGCAGGACGAACATTAGCCCGCTTGCGCTCTGGCTGGCGTACATGGCAATCGCCGCTATGAATACCGCCAACCCTTCCAACCGCAGCAGCATAGACGGCAGGCTCATTGTACGGCTTGTGTTTGTGGTCTGGGTGTTGATGGTGGTCGTCATGGTGTTCAACATTATCGTATCCCCTTAAGACTTACGCCGTTAGCTTTCAATAAAACTAATGGTATTAGCTTTCACCAAATCCGTCAAGTTACAGAAATCCAACTCAAACTGCGCCGTTAATCATCCCTACAATCTACCGCTTCGCCCACGTATAATGAAAAGCGTGTTCATGCACAGGTCATCATAGAGGCAGCGTAAGGCCATGTTAGACAAACTCGCGGGCATCGAAGCCCGTTACGAAGAACTTGATCGGCTGCTGAGTGACCCCGAAGTCACCGCCAATTACACCAAAATCGCGGAGTACAGCAAAGAGCGCTCCGTCATTGAACGCATCGTCGAAGGCTACCGCGATTATAAGCGCCAGCTTCAAGAGCTAGAGGACGCTCGCGCACTGCTCGATGCCGAAGAAGACGCTGACATGCAAGAGATGGCCACGTCTGAAATCAAAGAGTTGGAAACCAGCACTGAAGCGCTGGCCGACAGCCTCAAAACCATGCTGCTGCCCAAAGACCCGCGTGATGATAAGAACGTCATCATGGAAATTCGCGCAGGCGCAGGCGGCGATGAAGCCACGCTGTTCGCGGGCGAGTTATTCCGGCTGTACGTGCGTTACGCTGAAAATCGCCGCTGGAAAGTCGATGTCGAGGATTTGAAAGAGCAGGACGGCGGCGGCGTCAAGCGCGTCGAGTTCGAGATCAAGGGCAAAGGCGCGTTCAGCCGCCTCAAGTACGAGAGCGGCGTTCACCGTGTCCAGCGCGTCCCCGAAACCGAAAGTCAGGGGCGTATCCACACCAGCACCGTCACCGTCGCTGTGCTGGCTGAACTGGACGAAGTTGATGTCAACCTGAACATGAACGATGTGAAGGTGGACGTATTCCGCAGCAGCGGCGCGGGCGGGCAGTCGGTCAATACCACCGACTCAGCGGTTCGTATGACGCATCTGCCAACCGGAATCGTCATCGAAGTGCAGGACGAGCGTAGTCAGTTGCAGAACAAAGAGCGTGCCAAGCAAATCCTGCTCAACCGCTTGTTCGAGATCGAAGAAGAACGCCAGCGCGCCGAGCAGGAAGCCGAGCGTCGCGGGCAGGTGGGCAGCGGAGACCGCTCCGAGAAGATTCGCACCTACAATTTCCCGCAGAACCGCGTTACCGACCACCGCATCAACGTTAGCAGCTATAACTTACCCGCCGTGATGGACGGTGAGATTGACGAATTCATCGACGAACTGGCGACCCGCGCTCAAGCTGAAAAACTCTCCGCCGGTTGATTTGTGTAGGGGCACGATGCATCGTGCCCCTACCTTTACCCCACTCTAATGCCCACCATCTTCGACGTTCTCAAAGACGCTAAAGCACGTTTCCAGCCGATTTCCGACTCGGCATCGCTGGACGCGCAGCTTCTCTTATGTCACACGCTCGATGTCAGCCGCGCCCATGTCATCGCTCACCCTGAAAAAACACTCGCGCCGGAGCAGGCGCAGCGCTATGCTGCATTGGTCGAACGCCGCGCCGCAGGTGAACCTATCGCCTACATTTTCAATCGGCGCGCCTTCTATGACCGCGATTTCTTCGTGACGCCGGACGTGCTAATCCCGCGCCCCGAAACTGAACTGCTGTTGGAACAAGCGTTGGACTTTGCCAAAAGCCGCGCTAACCTCGTGGCGGTAGATGTCGGCACAGGCAGCGGCGCACTGTCAGTGACGTTTGCGGCCAACGCGCCGAATGCGAACGTTTACGCGGTAGACATCAGCCCTGCGGCGCTCGATGTGGCGCGGCGCAATGCGTCGCAACATAGTGCGAACGTCACTTTTTTCGAGGGTGATTTGCTGCAACCGTTGATCGAGCGCGGCATCAACGTTGATCTGCTCATGGCCAACCTGCCCTACATCACCAGCGACGAACTGCCGACGCTGGCCGTCAGCCGCTACGAGCCGCATCTGGCACTTGATGGTGGCGCGGATGGTCTCGATCTTGTGCGGCGATTACTGGTGCAAGCGCCCCAAGTCCTCAATTCCGGCGCACTGGTGCTGCTGGAAATCGGCGCGGATCAAGGCGAGGCAGCGCGAGAGTTGGCGCAAGCCGTATTCAGCGAGGTCGAAGTGCTGAAAGATTACGCCGGATTTGACCGGATTATACGGGCGACTAAACCCTAAGAAAGTAGTTCTCTAGCCGGGGAATGAATTCCCCGGTCAGCAGCCAACCATGACAAATATTCTCCCCATCTCCCAAGACGACGCTATCCTCGCCGCTTCAACCGCCATCGGACGCGGCGAATTGATCGTTATCCCGACTGACACGGTGTATGGCGTGGCCTGTTCGCCGTTCGATGAGGCCGCGATTGAGCGCCTGTATGCCGCCAAACAGCGCGCCCCTGACAAAGCCCTGCCTGTGCTGCTGGCCGATCCCGGCGATGCGCTGCGCGTAGCCACAGGTTTTCCACCATTAGCGGCGCGCTTGATCGCCCGCTTTTGGCCCGGCGCGCTGACCATCACGCTGCCCAAACGCGGCGGTTTGCCGCCGAACCTATCCAGCTATGACAGCATCGGTGTTCGTGTGCCCGACCATATCGCCCTGCGTTCGCTGATTCGGGCGGCAGGCGGAGCAATCGCTGTCAGCAGTGCGAACATCTCCGGCATGGCCAGCCCGTCCAAAGTGCAGCAGGCCGCGGCCATGCTTGGCGACTGCGTGGCCGTGTATCTCGATGGCGGCACGATGTCGGGGTCGATGGCTTCAACGGTGGTCGAAGCACACGGCAATACGGTTCACATCGTGCGCGAAGGCCCCGTCACCCGTGCGATGATCCAAGCGGCGTTGGCGGAGTGAGTTCATTGCGCCAACCAGACTACAGCGAATTTCTCTCTAAGACCGCCCGTTTCATTGCGCGATTGTTCGGCTGGCGCATTGAGGGACAACTGCCGGACGCCAAGAAATTTGTCGTCTTGGGCGCGCCGCATACGACCAACTGGGATTTCGCGCTGTTTCTGCTGGTGTCCTTGAGTTTTCGCACCAAGTTCATCGTAACGCTCAAAGATGAGTGGTATCGCTTCCCGCTGAAAGCGACGCTGCGCTGGCTCGGTGTGCTGCCCATCAACCGCCGCCAGCGCACCAACGTTGTGGATACCATGATCGAAGAATTCGCCAAGCACGACCAACTCGCGTTTCTGGTCACGCCCGAAGGCACACGCCAATACACCGACTACTGGAAAACGGGCTTCTACTACATCGCGCTCGGCGCAGGTGTCCCGATTGTGCTGGGCTATGGTGACTACCAACGTAAGATCACAGGGATCGGGCCAGCCATCATGCCCTCTGGCGATATTGACGCTGATATGGCCCTCATCCGCAATTTTTACGCCAGCATCACGCCGAAGCAT
>JACMMD010000836.1 GCA_014379235.1 Anaerolineae bacterium | reverse complement strand
TGAATGGCTTCAGTAAATTGAGGGCCGATGACTGAGCGACAAATCTACGCCGCATATGACGATGGCGGCGTTTACGTCTATCAGGCATTCACGCCGGAAACGGTGCGCGCCGCGCTGGAAAAAGGCACGTTCGGCAGAGGATTCGGCCTTGATCGCATGACGTGGATTAAGCCGTCATTTGGCTGGATGCTGTATCGCTCCGGTTATGCGACTAAATCACGGCAAGAAGCTATTCTTAAAATCCGCCTTTCGCACGATGGCTTCTTAGCCATTTTGCGCGAAAGTGTAGAGACAAGTTTCAACCCGCGAGTGTTCGCCAGCGAGGATGCGTGGCGGTTGGCACTGAAACAATCGCCTGTGCGCCACCAGTGGGATCCCGAACGACTGTTGAACGGTTACAAGCATCCGGCTGATCGTCGCGCTATCCAGATCGGCATCGAGGATTGGATCGTACACAAGTACGTCAACGAGTGGATCATCGGGCTGGGCGACGTCACCGAACTGGCTCACGCGATCAAGCAGGCGGTTGACAGCGGGAAGGCTTTGCCACCTGTGCCAGATGAGCGCGTATATGCGGTTGATGATGAACTCTCGCGGCGCTTGGGGATAACTCGATGAGCGAAAACCAACCTGATACTCCAAAAATTGAGCCAATATGGAGCATTGTGGCGAATGTGATTGAAGAACGTCCATATGGGCAGGGCGGAAAAGAAACGCGGCGCGGGACACGCAAGTTTCGAGGCGGGCAAAAAGTCAATCTACAAGACATGTTGTCGATGAACAGCCGCGTTGCAATAGTTATTGGTAGACATCATGGTAAACATGGCTACATCAGTTGTGCTGTACCTATGGCCTTCCTGACTAACTGGCGCATCGAACTCACGTATATTCCAACGATCATCCATCGTATTCAATTCGGCTATGCCACACCGGAACAATACCCACTCACACCCAAACGGATCGCAGAAGCATGGATTCCGTTTGATGGCAGCGAAGAATCGCGGCAGAAGGCACAAAAGCTAGCCGAAAGTTTAGACGTGATTGCAAAAGAGGAATGGGAAAAGTTCCTTGAGGAAATCAAACGGAAACGCGCTAATACCCAATCTGAATATGACAACACGAACCCGAATAGCCACGATGGATGAAGTTGACGCGCTGCCGGATGTGATGCCCTAGTGATGAAATGGAAAATATGAATATCACCATCCCTGATTTCTGTTTCGTGGTGTTGATCGGCGCGTCGGGTAGCGGCAAATCGACGTTCGGGCGGGCGCACTTTCTACCGACTGAGGTTATCTCGTCGGACTTCTGTCGTGGCTTAGTCTCTGACGACGAGAACGATCAAACCGCTACCAAAGACGCTTTCGCGCTGCTGAACGTCATCGCCGCCAAACGCCTCGCCCGCATGAAGCTGACCGTTATCGACGCGACCAACGTTCAGTCGGATGCGCGTAAGCCGCTGCTGGCGCTGGCGCGGGAATATCACGCGCTGCCGGTAGCGATTGTGCTGGATGTGCCGGAGAGTGTGTGTTACGAGCGCAACCGACAGCGCCCGGAGCGCGACTTTGGCCCGCACGTCATCGCCCGCCAGCGCCGCGACCTCAAACAATCGCTGCGCGGCTTAGAGCGTGAAGGCTTCCGGCGCGTGTTCGTGCTGCAAAGCGAAGCCGAAATCGCGGCGGCCAGTATCACCCGTGAGCCGTTGTGGAACAATCGCAAAACCGATCATGGCCCGTTCGACATCATTGGCGATGTTCACGGCTGCTACGACGAACTGACCATGCTGCTAGGGCAGTTGGGCTACAGCGTCGATACCGAGAATATGCAGGCCGCGCCGCCGGAAGGTCACAAACTGGTGTTTTTGGGCGACCTCGTTGACCGCGGCCCCAAGATCGTGCAGACCTTGAAGCTGGCCATGAACATGGTCGAGGCAGGGACGGCGTTATGTGTTCCCGGCAACCACGATGTCAAGCTGATGCGGGCGCTGCGTGGTAAAAACGTGCAGATCAAATACGGGCTTGCCGAATCGTTGGCGCAGTTGGAAGGCGAAACGCCAGAGTTCCGCACAAAAGTGGCTGGTTTCATCGACGCGCTCATCGGTCATTACGTGCTGGATGACGGTAAGCTGGTGGTGGCTCACGCGGGTATGAAGGAGAGCATGGCGGGGCGTGCATCGGGCGGGGTGCGCGAGTTCGCGCTCTATGGCGAGACGACAGGCGAAACCGACGAGTTCGGCTTGCCTGTGCGCTACCCATGGGCGGAAGATTATCGCGGCATGGCTGCGGTGGTCTATGGACATACACCCGTGCCCGAACCGGAGTGGCTCAACCGCACCATCAACATCGACACGGGCTGCGTATTCGGCGGAGCGCTCACGGCGCTGCGTTATCCAGAACGCGAGTTGATGTCTGTTCCAGCGCTGCACACTTACGCCGAACCTGCGCGGCCTTTCTTATCCGCCGAACAGCAAGCGCCCGGATTGACGGCGCAGCAGACATTAGACGACGTGCTGGACATCAGCGATTTGTTATCGCTGGATAGCGACGAAGCCGGAATTGGCAAGCGTCTGGTGAATACACGGCTGATAAAGAACATCAGCATCCGCGCCGAAAATGCTGCCGCCGCGCTGGAAGTGATGAGCCGTTTCGCGGTCAATCCGCGCTGGTTAGTGTACTTGCCGCCAACCATGTCGCCTGTCGAAACCAGCAAACTGCCCGATCTGCTCGAACATCCCAACG
>JACMMD010000835.1 GCA_014379235.1 Anaerolineae bacterium | reverse complement strand
GCGAGGATGGTCACGTTAGTGCCGCCATCGGGGCAGGCCGCGATGGCGTCAAGCAGACCCTGACGGCGGTCATCGCTGGTGGAGTTGCCGGTAATACCGTTCAGCACAATGACGTTGCCTTGGCAGTCGAGTTCTTCCATCAGGAAGTCGCCCAACACGCGCCCGAAATTGACCTGATTGGCCAGCAGCGTGGTGATGTTGTTCTCCGAGGCGGAGCGCGCACCGAACACCACTACCGGAATACCGTTTTCGGTTGCCAGATCAATCGCCGGGGCGAGTGGTTCAACCGCAACCGGAATGACCAAGATCGCATCGACGCCGAGCGAAATCAGGTCTTCCATCTGATTAATCTGCTCGTTCACGTCGCCGTCTGCGCTCAGGCTGATGAACTCCTCGATTTCGGGGTAGAGTGAGACTTCGTGTGCGAGTTCGGCATCGACCTGCTGCGTCCACGAATTGGCCGACGACCAGTTAATGAAGCCGATGGTGTACGGGCCTTCCTTCGCCCACATGCTGGTATCGACTTCATCGCCTGTTGGTACGGCGATGCTCTCATCACTCAACAGGTCAGTCGAGTGCATCGAGACCAGATCATCCTGCGCCAGCAAAAGGCTGCTGCCTGCGACGACCAGCATGGCCGTCACGACCATCAACAGCGAAAAACTGCGTAACTTGTGGTTCATCTTTCTCTCCTCAAAGTAAATTTCTATCGAACACTCTTATCTTTAATCGCGGTTGCGCGCATACAGCGCTACCGCAATCAAAATGATAATACCCTCAACGATTCTGCGCCCGCTAGTGGGCAGGGCCAGCGCGGTCAGGATGCTGTAAAGCACCATCAAGAATAATACGCCGCCAACTGTACCCCAGACTGAACCGCGCCCACCTTCGAACGGTGTGCCGCCGATCACACACGCGGCAATCGACGCCAGCAGAAAGTCCGTGCCGACTTCCAACGTGCCCACGCCGACGAACGCCACCAGCAGTAATCCGCCTGCTGCTGCCATGAAGCCGCTGAAAATGTAGGCCAGCAGCGTGACGCGCCGTGTGTTCACGCCCGAAAGATACGCGGCGCGGCGGTTTGCGCCCACTGCCACCAATCGCCGCCCCCAATTAGTGCGGGTGAACACGATGGCGGTAATCACGGTGACGATCAGCCAGATGACTGCCGCCGCCGGAATCTGGATTGTGCCAATTTGAGCGACGAAACCGTTGCCCCAGAAGCGCATGTTATCGGGAATATCGCCTCTCGGTGTGCCGCCGGAATACAGCAGCGCCGCGCCATAGACTACGAAATTCGAGCCTAACGTGGCGATGAACGGCGTCACATTCAGCACCGTGACCAGCAGTCCATTGACCAGCCCGATACCCGCGCCCACAGCCAACACCAGCAGCACCACCGGAATCACGCGGTCAGGGTTGCCGGAGATCATCTGCGCGGCCATCACGTCAGCTAAGATCACCGTTGAGCCAACCGACAAATCCAGCCCGCCGGAGATCATCACGGCGGTTTGACCGATGGCCACGAGACCTGTCGGCCCGCCCTGTCGCACGAGATTAATCAGGTTGGACGGTTCGGCAGAGCGCGGCGAAATGATGCTCAACACGATGACCATACCGAGCAGGATGATAAAAACGGGCGGTATTTTTGCGAACGCGCTGCGGCGAAACCATGCGCTGCGCGTTTCACCAAGCGTCTGGGCTGACGGCTGCATTCTAAAAACAAGACTTTCGAAAAGCAATAAAGTACGAATGTACGGATATTGCGGAGAGTAACATCTTCGCGTCATGCCGTCAATAAATGACAACGTTTTCGTAGGCGGCATCAGGTATAATAATCGTCAATCTTGATCGGGAGTGCAACATGGTTACAGGGTCTATTACTATGGATGTCCCACTGCGAACCCATAATGTAGTAGCGCTCTTGGAAGATTTGCCAGAAGCCAGTCTAAAGCGCGGGCAGGTCGGTACAGTGGTTGAGGAATGGCAACCCGGTGTCTATGAAGTGGAATTTGCCGATACGAACGGCGTCACCTATGCGATGGTAGCTTTGCGCGCCGATCAGCTTATGACACTCTATTGGCATCCTCACCTCTCTAAACAAAGTGCCTAAACCGGACGAATAACAACTATTCGTCCGGCATACCCCCGCGCTTTCTATGCCCCTGTTGGCAAAGCGCCGACTGGCTCAACCTCGAAGGCCCTCGCCAGTAAATCATAGGAATGCAAGCGCGCTTCATGGTCATACACCATTGTCAGGATCATGAGTTCATCGGCTTGTGTCTGCTCGATCAAGCGCGTCAGGCGTTCATGAACCGCTGCCGGACTGCCGACAAAATGGCGGGCCGCTACCGACTCGAAAATCGCCCGCTGCTGCGGAGTGAAGGGAAATGCTTTGACTTCTTCAGGGCTTTTGAGCGGGCCATGTTCCAAGCCAGCATACAGACTGAAAAACGAAAACGCTGCCGAAAGCGCGAGGTCTTGGGCTTCTTCATCAGTGTCCGCGCTCATAGCGGATACGGCTAAAATTGCATGGGGTCGCGGGAATTCTTCCGAGGGCGTGAACTGCTGCCGGTAGAGGTTCATCACCGGCACGGCCAGATCGCCATTGATATGATGCGCGAATGCAAACCCCATCCCAACCTGTGACGCTAGTTGCGCGCTAAAATCACTTGATCCCAGCAGCCAGATCGGCGGCAGTTTGACATCCTGCGGATAGGCCATCACCGAGCTAAATGGATGATTGCTAGGGAATTTCCCTGATGCGAAACGCTGCAAATCCAGCAGATTTTGCGGAAAGTCTTCCGCATTGCGCGTATCAACAGAGCGGCGCAGTGATAACGCCGTGCGTCCATCTGTACCCGGCGCACGCCCGATGCCCAAGTCAATCCGGTCAGGATACAATGCTTCTAACAGTTTGAACGACTCAGCCACCTTGAGCGGCGCATGGTTGGGCAGCATCACCCCGCCTGACCCAACGCGCATGTGGCGCGTTTCGCGGGCGATCTGCCCGATCATAATCTCTGGTGTAGTGCTGGCAATACTCGGCGAATTGTGATGTTCGGCCAGCCAAAAGCGTGTGTAGCCGCGTTCATCGGCGAATCGGGCCAGATCAACAGAATTGCGAAGTGCCTGTGCCGTGCCGCCCTCAGTTGTGACCGGAGCAACATCGAGAATCGATAATGGAAAATCCATACGCTAG